>NZ_VMLI01000016.1:60281-109937 GCF_013276625.1 Streptococcus sp. 9903
ATTTTCATTGAGTATTAGATGAATATTAATCAAAATAAAGCAAGTCTTTGCTGGTGCTTGTAAAGAGGTCAAAGCCATCCTTGGTAACAACACCGCAGTCTTCGATACGGACACCGACTTTACCAGGGATATAGATACCTGGTTCAACAGAGAAGCACATGCCTTCTTCGATAACCAAGTCATTTCCTTCCATGATAGAAGGGAATTCGTGGACATCCATACCGATACCGTGACCGAGACGGTGGTTGAAGTACTCGCCGTAACCAGCTTTTTCGATGACCTCACGGGCAGCGCGATCCACTTCATGGGCAGTCACCCCTGGCTTGATAAAGTCAAGAGCAGCTTGTTGGGCTTCAAGAGTCAAGTTATAAATGTCTTTCTTGAATTGGTCTGGTTTGCCGACAGCGACCGTACGAGTCATATCTGACGCATAGCCGTTGACTAGAACACCAAGGTCAAAGAGGAGAAGGGCGTTATTTTCAACTTTGTTTGCTGCTGGAATACCGTGTGGATTTGCAGCATTATCACCAGTCAAGACCATGGTATCAAAACTCATTTCATAACCTTCACGCTTCATAGCAAAGTCAATTTGGGCGATGATATCTGTCTCAGTCTTATCAAGAGAAATATTGTCAAAACCAACATTAACAGCCTTGTCCGCATAGAGACCTGCAACCATCATTTTTTGCACTTCATCAGCTGATTTGATGAGGCGCATGCGTTGGATACGAGGAGTGAGGTTTTCAAACTCAGCAGTTTCAAAAACGGTTTTTAAACCATGATATTTGGTTAAGATGAGATTGTCAAACTCAACAGCGACACGTTTGAAATCAAGCTGTGGTAGAGCATGTTTCATTTTTTGCCATGGATTTTCAGAATCCACATAGCCCACAACTGGGAAGGAAACAGTGCTAGTAGCACGCTCAACCTCAAGGGCTGGGACAAAGAGGAGGGGTTCTTGATCCGCTAGGATAAAAAGGAACATTTGGCGTTCATGGGGATCACTGTAAAAGCCAGTGAGGTAATTGATTGTGACGGGGTCAGATACGACAGCGACGTCTAGTTTTTCTGATTCAAGATATGTTACGATTTGTTGTAATTTAGACATATGCTACCTTCTTTCTACTCCTCTATTTTGGCAAAAAATGAGAGAAAATGCAAGGGAGAAGGGTAAAAGAACAGACAAAAAGAACTCCGACAAGATAACAGAGTTCTTTGATATAATTTCCTTTTGTTTAAGAAAAGTCAGCCTTGCTTTTGACATCACTGTATTCTTCAGCGATTTCTTGGCTGAGAATATCTTCATAGGCAGGGAGTTGGATGTCCTGACCATATTTCTTCTTGAGGGCTGTAGTGACTAGGCGATAAGCCAGATTGGCATTACGAGAGAGGATAGGCCCGTGGAAGTAGGAACCAAAGACATTCTTATAATGAACCCCTTCGCCGACTTTTTCTTCGTTATTTCCATTTCCATAGACAACCTGTCCCAGTGGTTTTTGATCATCTGAGAGGAAGGTACGGCCCTGATGATTTTCAAAGCCATAGTAGGTTTCATTGAAATCTTCATTGTGAATCTTGATGTCACCGATAAAACGGTTATTGGTCTGGTTGAGCGTGTAGTGGCCCATGACACCTAGCCCTTCGATACGTCTCCCTGAAGCTTCAATATAATATTGACCCAATAGTTGGAAACCACCGCAGATAGCCAGAACCACACCGTCATTTTGGATGTAGTTGTCAATGCTCTCTTTTTTAGCAGGTAGGTCGTCTGCAATGATACTCTGTTCAAAGTCTTGACCACCACCGAAAAAGGCGATGTCGTAGTGATTTTCATCAAAGTCATCATGGAGAGAAACGATGTCAACCGTCACATGGGCTCCCAGCTTTTCAGCCACATACTTGAGCATGAGGATGTTTCCATTGTCCCCGTAGGTATTCATGAGATTTCCGTAGAGGTGGGCAATGTTGAGCTGATAAGGGTAATTGCCATCTTTTGAGGAAAGTGAAGTATAAACCATTAGTTCATCTCCTTTCTAACAATCTGACGACTAGCCAGCAGTTCGCGGAATTCCAGCATAGCAGTATAGGTAGCCAGGATATAGGCATGCTTGCAGTCTTGGTTTTCAATGGTCTTAAGAACTTGTTCCAGATTACTTGTCTCAGTAATTTTCTCAGCTGGATAGCCAGTCACTCGGAGACGACGTGCAATTTCAGAATGACGAACACCGCCAGCGTTGATTTCGGGAATGTCCATGTCAGTGATTTGTTCAAAATCAGCATCCCAGATCCAGCTTGTATCAATTCCGTCTGCATAGTTAGCGTTAAGGAGGACAGATAGGCTAAATGGATAAGGTGCTAGTTTAATCATTTCGATAGCTTGGGTTGCACCGACTGGATTTTTAATCAAGACGAGGGTGCATTCCTTGTCACCGATATGGAAGGTTTCCTGGCGTCCAAAGACTGCACGGCTCTTATCAAATCCTTGCTTGATTAGTTGTGAATCGGCACCAAGGAAACGGGCGATAGCAACCGCAGCTAGGGCATTGTAGATATTATAGAGTCCGCCGATTTGGATACCGTATTCTTGTCCGTCAATGACAAAGCGAGAGCGATTGTTGGTCAACTCAACCAGTTCTGTCAAGCGATAGTCCAGATCAGGACGTTTACACCCACAGCCTTCACAGATATAGGCACCCAAATTTGCATAGGTATTGAACTCGTATTTGAGGATTCCTTGGCAGTCAGGACAGAGAATCCCTTCGGTATTGTAGTGAGCCAGCTGGGCTGGACCTTTCTCCAAGTCAAAACCAAAATACTCTACAGGATTTGGAATAGCTGGTTTGTAGAAAAGTGGACTGTCTCCATTAAGAAGAACAGTGGCAGTAGGCACCTTACGGATGGCATCCAAAATCATCTTGTAAGTTGTGTAAATCTCGCCATAGCGGTCCATCTGGTCACGGAAGATATTAGTGATAACAAAAAGGCTTGGCTGGATATAGTCACAGATACGAGATAGACTGGCTTCGTCAATTTCTAAGACGGCAATATTTTTTCCAGTTTTAGATGATTTGGCTGTTAAGAAGGTTGTCGCAATTCCTGTAATCATGTTGGCACCGCTTGGGTTGGTCAGAACTTGACCATAAACCTCTTTTAAAATGCCGACAGTGAGGGCAGTTGTTAGGGTTTTTCCATTTGTTCCAGTGACCACGACAATCTCGTAGTTCTTAGCTAGGCTTTGTAAAATATCTTTATCAAATTGAAGGGCGACTTTTCCTGGGAGCGTACTTCCTTGGCCAAGACGGCTTAAAACGAAGTGGGAAGAACGCCCAGCAAGAAGGCCCAAAGTAGTTTTTAAGTTCATGTTTCTATTATATCACAAAAGAGTGAAAAGACAGATTTGGTGTTTCGCAGAAGCAAAAACAGCCCAAAGAGGGCTGTTCGATACGATCAAATCTCAACTTAAATCGCAAACAAGTCATTCAAGTTCTCAGCCAAGGTTGGGTGAGTGAAGATTTGTTTTGTGAAGTAAGTGTAAGGAATATTGTTGTCCATAGCAACAGTGATGATGTTGATGATTTCTTGAGAACCTTCTGAGAAGATGCTTGCTCCAAGAATTTCTTTTGTTTCAGTATTAACAATAGCTTTGAAAGCTCCACGAAGGTCTCCGTTTACATGACCACGAGGCATTGCTGCAACAGGGATTTCCTTCACTGCGTATGGAAGTTTCAAATCAGCTGCTTGGCTTTCAGTCAAACCAACTTGTGAAAGTGCAGGTGTGATAAACATGGTGTTTGGTACATTGAGACGGTCTTCAAGTGTGTAGCTGCCATCTCCAGCAAGGTAGCTGTAAACAACACGGAAGTCATCAAGTGAAATGTAAGTAAATTGAAGGCCACCGTTGACATCTCCAACTGCAAAGACACCAGGAACGTTTGTTTGACAATGTTTGTCTACTTTAATAGCACCACGTTCAGTTAGTTCAATATCTGTATTTTCAAGTTGAAGTGGTTCTACATTTGGTTTGCGTCCAGTTGCGTAAAGAAGGGCATCGAAACGGTAAGTTTCATTTTCAGTTACGACAAGGACTTGGTCACCGTCATTTTTAATTTCAGTAGTATGGATATTTTGAAGCAATTCAATGCCATCTTCTTCCATGTATTGTTTAGCAAGAGCTGCGATGGAAGGTTCTGCACGAGGTAGGAAAGTATCCAAGGCATCTAGGACTGTGACCTTGCTTCCAAGTTTGTTGTAAAGGCCAGCAAATTCAAGACCGATATTTCCGCCACCAAGGACTCCAAGTTTTTCAGGCAACTTGTCCAAGTTTTGGATACCTGTTGAGTCAAAGACGTTTTTGCTTGTAGCAAGTCCTGGGATTGGCAAGACGTTTGAAACAGCACCAGTGTTGATGACGATTGTTTCAGCAGTCAGTTCTTTCTTTTCATCACCAGCTTGGATTTCGATGACTTTATTTGAAAGGAAGTGAGCTTCCGCATCAAAGATGTCGACGCCTGTACCAGCAACAGTCGCATAGTTTTTACCGTTGAGGCGACCAGTGATAGTATTTTTGGTAGCAATGACTTCTTCAAAAGACAAGCCCTTCTCAGCAGCAACTAGCAAAGTTTTAGTTGGGATACAACCGATGTTGATACAAGTTCCACCGTACATACCTTTGCTACGTTCAATGAGGGCAACTTTTTTGCCAGCTGAAGCCAATTTACCTGCTAGTGTTTTACCAGCTTTACCAAATCCGATAACGATTAAATCATAAGTTAACATTTAGAGTTCCTCCTATTCGCATTTCATTCTAGCACAAGAAAAAAACTTTTGCACAATTCTGCTACGAAAAAGACAGAAAAATATAAAAACGCTTTCCAGACAAAAAACTAGTAATTTTTTGACAAGCTTGATAAACTAAAATCCTATCTATTTTTATATAAGATAGAATAAATGTTCGAAAATAGGAGGTTTTATGAAATCGAATCGCTATATTATTGCCTTTGCTGGGGTCATTTTACACTTAATGCTGGGTTCGACTTATGCTTGGAGTGTTTATCGTAACCCTATTATTGAAAAAACGGGATGGGATCAGGCTTCTGTTGCCTTCGCCTTTAGTCTAGCAATCTTTTGTTTGGGCTTATCGGCTGCATTTATGGGGCGTTTGGTAGAAAAATTTGGTCCGAGAGTCATGGGGAGTCTATCTGCTTTTCTATACGCAGGTGGAAATATCTTAACAGGATTTGCAATAGACCGTCAGGAGTTGTGGTTGTTGTATCTCGCTTATGGCATTTTAGGTGGGCTTGGTTTGGGAGCAGGCTATATTACCCCTGTGTCAACGATTATAAAATGGTTTCCTGATAAACGTGGTCTCGCAACAGGTTTAGCGATTATGGGGTTTGGTTTTGCTTCTTTATTGACTAGTCCCATAGCGCAACATCTCATCGCAGGGGTAGGGCTTGTAGAAACTTTTTATATTTTAGGTGCAAGTTACTTTATTATCATGCTCCTAGCTTCACAATTCATTAAGCGTCCAAATGAGCAAGAGCTTGCAAGTTTATCTGTTTCAGGGAAAGAAAAAACAGCCTCTTTGACACAAGGAATGGCTGCAAATCAGGCTCTAAAAAGCAATCGGTTTTATATACTTTGGATTATTTTCTTTATCAACATAGCTTGTGGTTTAGGCTTAATTTCAGCGGCATCGCCAATGGCACAGGAGATGGCTGGCTTGTCTACAAGTCATGCAGCAGTAATGGTGGGCGTTTTAGGGATTTTCAATGGATTTGGTCGCTTGCTCTGGGCGAGCTTATCTGACTATATCGGTCGCCCCCTAACCTTTAGTATATTACTGCTTGTCAATCTTTTCTTTTCTCTCTCACTTTGGCTCTTTACAGATTCCGTTTTATTTGTAGTCGCTATGTCTATTTTGATGACTTGTTACGGTGCTGGTTTTTCTTTGATTCCAGCTTATCTCAGTGATATTTTTGGAACCAAGGAATTGGCCGCTCTGCATGGTTATATTTTAACAGCTTGGGCAATGGCGGGTTTAGCAGGACCTATTTTATTAGCAGAGACTTATAAAATGGCTCATTCTTACACACAAACCTTGTTCGTTTTTATCATTTTATATAGTATCGCCTTGGCTTTGTCTTATTATCTAGGTCGTTCCATCAAAAAGGAAAGTCAAAAACCGCTTACATGATTTTCTAGAGAAATTAGGCTATCTTTTGCTTCTCTCTTGTGTTATACTAGATAGGTTGCAAAGAAAACAGTACTTTTCTTTTGTGGAAAAGAAGCAACACGATTTTATATCCAGTATATGAAAATACGTCATAAAAAGAAAAGTATACACTAAGCCCTATAGGGTGGCTTCGCACCACCTTTAGAAAGAAGAATAACGTGAAATTTAATGAATTAAACTTGTCTGCTGATTTGCTAGCAGAGATTGAAAAAGCTGGTTTTGTAGAAGCCAGTCCGATCCAAGAACAAACTATTCCCTTGGCCCTTGAAGGCAAGGACGTTATCGGTCAAGCTCAGACTGGTACAGGAAAAACTGCAGCCTTTGGCTTGCCTACCCTTGAAAAAATCCGTACAGAAGAAGCGACTATCCAAGCCTTGGTTATCGCTCCAACACGTGAACTAGCTGTCCAAAGTCAAGAGGAACTCTTCCGTTTTGGTCGTAGTAAGGGAGTGAAAGTCCGTTCAGTATATGGCGGATCGAGCATTGAAAAACAAATTAAGGCTCTTAAATCTGGTGCCCATATCGTGGTGGGAACACCTGGTCGCCTCTTGGACTTGATTAAACGCAAGGCCTTGAAATTACAAGATATTGAAACGCTTATCCTTGATGAAGCGGATGAAATGCTCAACATGGGCTTCCTTGAAGATATTGAAGCCATTATCTCGCGTGTCCCTGAAAATCGACAAACCTTGCTCTTCTCAGCAACTATGCCAGATGCCATAAAACGTATCGGTGTTCAGTTTATGAAAGAACCTGAGCATGTGAAGATTGCTGCCAAGGAATTGACCACAGAATTGGTTGATCAATACTATATCCGAGTTAAGGAACAAGAAAAATTTGATACCATGACTCGTCTTATGGATGTGGAACAGCCTGAGCTTGCTATCGTATTTGGTCGTACAAAACGTCGTGTAGATGAATTGACTCGTGGTCTGAAAATCCGTGGCTTCCGTGCAGAAGGAATTCATGGAGACCTAGACCAAAACAAACGTCTTCGTGTCCTTCGTGACTTTAAAAATGGCAATCTTGATGTTTTGGTTGCGACAGACGTTGCAGCACGTGGGTTGGATATTTCAGGTGTGACCCATGTCTATAACTACGATATTCCACAAGATCCTGAAAGTTATGTTCACCGTATCGGTCGTACAGGTCGTGCTGGTAAGTCAGGTCAGTCTATTACTTTTGTTGCTCCAAACGAAATGGGTTACCTGCAAATCATTGAAAACTTGACCAAGAAACGCATGAAAGGTCTTAAACCTGCAAGTGCAGAAGAAGCCTTCCAAGCTAAAAAACAAGTAGCTCTCAAGAAAATCGAACGTGATTTTGCAGATGAGACTATCCGTAGTAACTTTGAGAAATTTGGCAAGGATGCTCGTAAGCTAGCTGCTGAATTTACTCCAGAAGAATTGGCAATGTATATCTTGAGTCTGACTGTTCAAGATCCAGATAGCCTTCCTGAAGTGGAGATTGCACGTGAAAAACCACTGCCATTTAAACCATCAGGTAATGGCTTCGGTGGTAAAGCTAAGGGAGGTCGTCGTGGAGATGACCGTCGTGATAATCGCCGTGGAGACAACCGTCGTGGTAGTCGCCGTGATGATTTCAAAAAAGGAAGTCGTGGCAACGATCGTTTTGATAAGGAAAAACGTTACCGTAAGGATAATAAAAAACCACGCACTACTTCAAGCGAAAAGCAAACAGGCTTTGTGATTCGTAACAAGGGCGATAAATAGGAAAAAGCGGTTCAAAATGAATCGCTTTTTTTATATAAGGAGACCGAATGTGAAAAAAGATAAATAAAATTGTTGTATTATCTTTTTATAATGTTATAATACACAAAAACAGGCAACTTGTCAATAGAAAAGGAACAATTTAATTAAAAATATTCTGGTTTTTAAAAATTGCAAGTCAATAAGGAATTTTCAGATAATGATTGAAAAAGAGACGTTTTTATGTTATAATGATAGCGATTAAATTCGAGGTGAAAAATGGCACATTTATTAGAAAAAACAAGAAAGATTACATCAATTTTGAAGCGCTCAGAGGAGCAGTTGCAGGATGAGCTTCCTTACAACGCTATTACGCGTCAGTTAGCGGATATTATTCATTGCAATGCCTGCATTATCAATAGTAAGGGACGTCTGCTTGGCTATTTTATGCGTTATAAAACAAATACAGATCGCGTAGAGCAATTCTTCCAAACTAAGATCTTCCCAGATGACTACGTTCAAGGGGCTAATATGATTTACGAAACAGAAGCAAACTTGCCTGTTGAGCATGATATGAGTATTTTCCCTGTTGAGAGTAGAGATGATTTTCCAGATGGCTTGACGACTATTGCACCGATTCATGTATCGGGGATTCGCCTTGGTTCTTTGATTATTTGGCGCAATGATAAAAAATTCGAAGATGAGGACTTGATTCTTGTTGAGATTGCCAGTACCGTTGTTGGAATTCAGCTTCTTAACTTCCAGCGTGAAGAAGATGAGAAAAATATCCGTCGCCGTACTGCTGTTACCATGGCGGTTAATACCCTTTCTTACTCCGAACTCCGTGCTGTTTCAGCAATTTTAGGAGAATTAAATGGAAATGAAGGGCAGTTAACTGCGTCTGTAATCGCAGACCGTATCGGAATCACCCGTTCTGTGATTGTCAATGCCCTTCGTAAACTTGAGTCTGCAGGGATTATTGAAAGTCGCTCACTTGGAATGAAGGGAACCTATCTTAAGGTCTTGATTTCAGATATTTTTGAAGAAGTGAAGAAAAGAGATTACTAATGACTAAAGCTTTAATTTCGATTGATTATACAGAAGATTTTGTTGCTGATAGTGGGAAGCTGACAGCAGGCGCTCCAGCCCAGGCTATTTCGGATGCCATTAGCAAGGTGACTCGATTAGCTTTTGAAAGAGGAGATTACATCTTCTTTACCATCGATGCTCATGAAGAAAACGATTGTTTCCATCCAGAAAGCAAGCTATTCCCTCCTCATAATCTGATTGGGACGAGCGGACGGAATTTATACGGAGATTTGGGGACCTTTTATCAAGAGCATGGTTCAGACAGTCGTGTCTTTTGGATGGATAAACGCCATTACTCAGCTTTTTCAGGGACTGACCTGGATATTCGTTTGAGAGAGCGTAGAGTGTCTACCGTTATCTTAACAGGTGTCTTGACGGATATCTGTGTCCTACATACAGCTATAGATGCCTATAATCTAGGATATGACATCGAGATTGTTCAACCAGCTGTTGCTTCCATCTGGCCTGAAAATCATCAATTTGCCCTAGGCCATTTCAAAAATACACTTGGAGCTAAGTTAGTAGATGAAAATCTAAATGAAATTTTAGAGTAATTTGGTTGATGAAATGAAAAAAATTGAAAAAAAGTGTTGACAAGCATCCCAAAAGTTGATATACTAGTAAAGTAATCGACGCGGGGATGGCGGAATTGGCAGACGCGCAGGACTAAGGATCCTGTGACCGCTTTAGGTCGTGAGGGTTCAAGTCCCTCTCTCCGCATAGGATAAGAGTTAGCTTAGGCTAGCTCTTTTGTATTTCTCTAAAAAATTAGAATCCAGTCAAATGTAGTGGAGAATCAGCGAAAATATGGGAAAGCTGATTCTTGTTTCTGCTTTTGTATAGAAGAATAATAAAGATTATCTTCTTCAAATTCTCCGATATTCTCTAAAGTTTTGTGCAAGTTGCACAGAACTTTTTAATTTTTTTGGTCACCTTGCCATAGAAATGTAAAGCGTTTTCATCTATAATATAATTATCAAAAGACAAAAGGAGTTCACCTCATGGTAGAATTAAATCTTAAAAATATTTACAAAAAATATCCAAATAGCGAACACTATTCAGTTGAAGATTTCAACTTGAACATCAAAGATAAAGAATTTATCGTTTTCGTAGGTCCTTCAGGATGTGGTAAATCAACTACACTCCGTATGATTGCTGGTCTTGAAGACATCACAGAAGGAACTGCATCTATCGATGGCGTGGTTGTCAACGACGTAGCTCCAAAAGACCGCGACATCGCTATGGTATTCCAAAACTACGCTCTTTACCCACACATGACTGTTTATGACAACATGGCTTTCGGTTTGAAATTGCGTAAATACAGCAAGGAAGACATCGACAAACGTGTGCAAGAAGCAGCTGAAATCCTTGGATTGAAAGAATTCTTGGAACGTAAACCAGCTGACCTTTCAGGTGGTCAACGTCAACGTGTTGCCATGGGTCGTGCCATCGTCCGTGACGCAAAAGTATTCTTGATGGACGAACCTTTGTCAAACTTGGATGCTAAACTTCGTGTATCAATGCGTGCTGAAATTGCGAAAATCCACCGTCGTATCGGAGCTACAACTATCTACGTAACTCACGACCAAACAGAAGCGATGACACTTGCAGACCGTATCGTTATCATGTCAGCAACTAAGAACCCTGCTGGTACAGGTACTATCGGACGTGTAGAACAAATCGGTACTCCTCAAGAAGTTTACAAAAACCCGGTTAACAAATTCGTAGCAGGATTTATCGGAAGTCCAGCTATGAACTTCATCAATGTGAAATTGGTTGGAAGTGAAATTATTTCTGATGGTTTCCGTTTGAAAGTTCCAGAAGGTGCTTTGAAAGTTCTTCGTGAAAAAGGCTACGAAGGTAAAGAATTGATCTTCGGTATTCGTCCAGAAGACGTGAATGCAGAACCTGCTTTCCTTGAAACATTCCCAGACTGTGTTGTAAAAGCGACTATCTCTGTATCAGAACTGCTTGGTTCAGAATCTCACCTTTACTGCCAAGTTGGTAAAGACGAATTTGTTGCTAAAGTTGATGCTCGTGACTACTTGCAGACAGGTGCAACAGTTGAGCTTGGATTTGACTTGAACAAAGCACACTTCTTTGATGTAGAAACTGAAAAAACAGTCTATTAAAATAAATAAAATTCAAAGCACTACAAGAAAAGATATCTCTTTATCAATTGTAGTGGAGAGATATCAGTTAATCTAGGGAGAGAAACAAAATGCTTCTCTCCTTTTTGTTAGGGAAGTCATATTAGGCATCTATCTTGTGATACCCTTTGAATAAAAATGGTCATCTTATTTGACTTATAGGGTGACTAGCAGATGAAATATTGGTTTCTCTTTCTTCTTTACTAGAAAGTATGGTATAATAGAGAGTAAAAACTTTGAAAGAAAGAAAAAGATGAATTTAAAAGATTATATTGCAACAATTGAAAATTATCCGAAGGAAGGGATTACTTTTCGTGATATCAGTCCTTTGATGGCTGATGGGAATGCTTATAGCTACGCTGTTCGTGAAATTGTTCAGTATGCTACTGACAAGAAAATCGACATGATTGTAGGGCCTGAGGCTCGTGGATTTATCGTGGGCTGTCCAGTTGCCTTTGAGTTGGGAATTGGTTTTGCGCCTGTTCGTAAGCCAGGTAAATTGCCACGCGAAGTTATTTCTGCTGACTATGAAAAAGAGTACGGTGTCGATACCTTGACTATGCACGCGGATGCCATTAAGCCAGGTCAACGTGTTCTGATCGTAGATGACCTCTTGGCAACAGGTGGAACTGTTAAGGCAACTATCGAGATGATTGAAAGACTTGGTGGTATTGTAGCGGGTTGTGCCTTCCTTGTTGAATTGGATGAATTGAACGGACGTGAAAAAATCGGTGACTACGATTACAAGGTTCTTATGCATTATTAATGAAAAACAGTCCCTAGGGCTGTTTTCTCTACATTAGGATATAAAAATAGACTATAGCTAGTTAGAGAAAAACTATAATTGAAAACTATATCTTCTTGCAGTATAATAAAAGGACTAGATGTTTGAGATTTGGCTTCAAACATATGCAATGATTCCTGAAATAGTACAGTTAGGAGAGGGTTATGCCGATTCGAATTGATAAAAAATTACCAGCTGTTGAGATTTTGCGGACAGAGAATATCTTTGTCATGGATGATCAACGTGCTGCCCACCAAGATATTCGCCCGTTGAAGATTTTAATTTTAAATCTCATGCCACAGAAAATGGTCACAGAAACCCAGTTGTTACGCCATTTGGCCAATACACCTCTACAACTGGATATTGATTTTCTCTATATGGAGAGCCATCGTTCTAAAACAACTCGTTCAGAGCACATGGAGACCTTTTATAAAACTTTTCCTGAAGTCAAGGATGAGTATTTTGATGGGATGATTATCACGGGTGCTCCAGTTGAGCATTTACCATTTGAGGAAGTAGACTATTGGGAGGAATTTAGCCAGGTGCTTGAGTGGTCTAAGACCCATGTCTATTCGACCCTTCATATCTGTTGGGGTGCTCAAGCCGGGCTTTATCTGCGCTATGGAGTGGAAAAATACCAGATGGACAGTAAGTTATCAGGTATTTATCCTCAGGATGCTTTAAAAGAAGGGCACCTTCTCTTTAGAGGCTTTGACGATAGCTATGTATCCCCTCATTCTCGGCACACGGAGATTTCTAAGGAAGAGGTCTTAAACAAAACCAATCTCGAGATTTTATCAGAAGGACCTCAGGTTGGGGTTTCTATTTTGGCCAGTCGTGATTTACGAGAAATTTATAGTTTTGGGCATTTGGAGTATGACCGTGATACCTTGGCAAAAGAGTATTTTCGAGATCGTGACGCAGGTTTAGACCCACATATTCCAGAAAATTACTTTAAGGATGATGATGTTAATCAGATACCTTGTCTTTGTTGGTCTTCATCGGCAGCCCTCTTTTTCAGTAACTGGGTGAACTATGCGGTCTATCAGGAAACTCCTTTTGACTGGAGAAAAATAGAAGATGATGCATCCGCATTTGGGTATTTATAAGAGGAATTATGACATATTTAGACGCTTTTAAATCAGGGAACTTGGTTTTACCGAGTGCCCTGCTCTTGCATTTTAAGGAACTCTTTCCTTCTAGCGACGATTTTCTGGTTTGGCAATTTTTCTATTTGCAAAATACGACAGGCTTAGATGAAATGTCCCCAAGCCAGATTGCTGAAAGGATTGGCAAGGAAATTTCGGATGTCAACCAGTCCATTTCCAATCTGACGGAGAGGGGACTGCTTCAGTACCGTACTATCGAATTAAATGGTGAAATCGAATTGCTTTTTGATGCTAGTTTGGCTTTGGAACGTTTGGATAACTTGCTTGGAGCTAGTGCTTCGAGTTCAGACCAGTTGACACCTCAAAATCAGCTCAAGGAGTTGGTAGAGACCTTCCAGCAGGAGTTGGGACGCTTGTTGACGCCTTTTGAGATTGAGGATTTGACTAAGACACTAAAGGAAGATGGAACCAGTGCTGACTTGATTAAGGAAGCTCTTCGTGAAGCTGTTTTAAATGGAAAAGCAAATTGGAAGTACATTCAGGCCATTTTGAGAAATTGGCGCCATGAAGGGATCAAGAGTGTGGCTCAAATCGAGGCTAAGCGAGTAGAAAGAGAAGCAAGCAATCCTCAGTTGACACAGGTATCTGCAGATTTCAGAAATGCTATGGATCTCTGGAAGGACTAATCCATGTAAGCAGGCTTGAAATCCGAGTAAGATTTGCAAGCTGTGTATAATTGTGATAAAATAAATAGAAAATAAATTGAAAAAAGAGGTATGTGAAATGTCACGTAAACCATTTATCGCTGGTAACTGGAAAATGAACAAAAATCCAGAAGAAGCAAAAGCATTCGTTGAAGCAGTTGCGTCAAAACTTCCTTCATCAGATCTTGTTGAAGCAGGTATCGCTGCTCCAGCTCTTGATTTGACAACTGTTCTTGCTGCTGCAAAAGGTTCAAACCTTAAAGTTGCTGCTCAAAACTGCTATTTTGAAAATGCAGGTGCTTTCACTGGTGAAACTAGCCCACAAGTTTTGAAAGAAATCGGTACTGACTACGTTGTTATCGGTCACTCAGAACGCCGTGACTACTTCCATGAAACTGACGAAGATATCAACAAAAAAGCAAAAGCAATCTTTGCAAACGGCATGCTTCCAATCATCTGTTGTGGTGAATCACTTGAAACTTATGAAGCTGGTAAAGCTGCTGAATTCGTAGGTGCTCAAGTATCTGCTGCATTGGCTGGATTGACTGCTGAACAAGTTGCTGCATCAGTTATCGCTTACGAGCCAATCTGGGCTATCGGTACTGGTAAATCAGCTTCACAAGACGACGCACAAAAAATGTGTAAAGTTGTTCGTGACGTTGTAGCTGCTGACTTCGGTCAAGAAGTTGCGGACAAAGTTCGTGTTCAATACGGTGGTTCTGTTAAACCTGAAAACGTTGCTTCATACATGGCTTGCCCAGACGTTGACGGTGCCCTTGTAGGTGGTGCGTCACTTGAAGCTGAAAGCTTCTTGGCTTTGCTTGACTTTGTAAAATAATCAGTAAGTAGCAAAAGCTAGGTGGAACAGCATTCAGGTGCCTGTTCCATTTTTTATAGGAGAGGAAAGATTGAAAACAAAAATTGTATGTATAGGGCTAGCAAGTCTTTGCTTACTTGGCGCAAGAGTTTCAGGAATTGCGGCAGATGAAACAAGTGAAAGCACAGTTTCAGAAAAATCTAGTCTATCAACAGGGACTTCATCAACTAGTAGCAATGAACAGAGAAACAGTGTCTCTGCCCACTGGGACGGGGATTATTATGTAAAGGCTGATGGTTCTAAAGCTCAAAGTGAATGGATTTTTGACAACTACTATAAGGCTTGGTTTTATATTAATTCAGATGGTCGTTACGCGCAGAATGAATGGCATGGAAATTACTACCTGAAATCAGGTGGGTATATGGCCCAAAATGAGTGGATCTATGACAATAATTACAAGAGTTGGTTTTATCTTAAGTCAGATGGGGTTTATGCTCATCAAGAATGGCAATTGATTGGAAATAAGTGGTATTACTTCAAGGAGTGGGGTTACATGGCTAAAAGCCAATGGCAAGGAAGTTATTTCTTGAATGGTCAAGGTGCCATGATGCAAAATGAATGGCTCTATGATCCAGCCTATTCTGCTTATTTTTATCTCAAATCAGATGGTACTTATGCCAACCAAGAGTGGCAAAAAGTGGGCGGCAAATGGTACTATTTCAAGAAGTGGGGCTATATGGCGCGGAATGAGTGGCAAGGCAACTACTATTTGACTGGAAGTGGTGCCATGGCGACTGATGAAGTGATTATGGATGGTGCTCGCTATATCTTTGCGGCTTCTGGTGAGCTCAAAGAAAAGAAAGATTTGAATGTCGGCTGGGTTCACAGAGATGGTAAACGCTATTTCTTTAATAATAGAGAAGAGCAAGTGGGAACCGAACATGCTAAGAAAGTCATTGATATTAGTGAGCACAATGGTCGTATCAATGATTGGAAAAAGGTTATTGATGAAAATGAAGTAGATGGTGTCATTGTTCGTCTAGGTTATAGCGGTAAAGAAGACAAGGAATTGGCGCATAACATTAAGGAGTTAAATCGTCTGGGAATTCCTTATGGTGTCTATCTCTATACCTATGCTGAAAATGAGACCGATGCTGAGAATGACGCTGAACAGACCATTGAACTTCTGAAGAAATACAATATGAACTTGTCTTACCCTATCTACTATGATGTTGAGAACTGGGAGTATGTGAATAAAAGTAAGCGCGCTCCGAGTGATACAGGTACTTGGGTTAAGATTATCAACAAGTACATGGAGACGATGAAGCAGGCGGGCTATCAAAATGTGTATGTCTATAGCTATCGTAGTTTATTACAGACGCGTTTAAAACACCCAGATATTTTAAAACATGTAAACTGGGTAGCGGCCTATACCAATGCTTTAGAATGGGAAAATCCTCATTATTCAGGAGAAAAAGGTTGGCAGTATACCTCTTCTGAATACATGAAAGGAATTCGTGGTCGTGTTGACGTCAGCGTTTGGTATTAAGATATAAGTTTGAAAAAGGAGTGTGCAAGAAAATTGCATCCTCTTTTTCTTTATTTTGTCGCAGTTAAGAGATGTGTAAGGGGACTGTGTTTTATTCTAAAGAATTCTTAAATTATCAGTCTATTGCAACTTTTCTCATGTGGGTCATTTGGCTTGCTATTATCTTTCCTTAGTAGTATACTAAGGTAGTAATCATTAAGAAGTGGTTACATAAAAATAATGAATGAGGTAAAATAAAATGGTAGAATTGAAAAAAGAAGCAGCAAAAGATGTCGCAACATTAACAAAAGCAGCGCCAGTAGCATTGGCAAAAACAAAGGAAGTATTGAACCAAGCTGTTGCTGATTTGTACGTAGCCCACGTTGCTTTGCACCAAGTACACTGGTATATGCGTGGACGCGGTTTTATGGTATGGCATCCAAAAATGGATGAGTACATGGATGCTCTTGATGGTCATTTAGATGAAATCAGCGAACGATTGATTACACTTGGAGGTAGCCCATTCTCTACATTGACAGAGTTCCTTCAAAACAGTGAAATCGAAGAAGAAGCTGGTGAATACCGTAATGTTGAAGAAAGTTTGGAACGTGTTCTAGCTATTTATCGCTACCTCATCACTCTTTTCCAAAAAGCGTTGGATGTGACTGACGAAGAAGGCGATGATGTTACAAACGATATTTTTGTTGGTGCTAAGGCTGAACTTGAGAAAACAGTTTGGATGCTTGCCGCAGAACTTGGACAAGCACCTGGTTTGTAAGAAATAAGGCAACATAGATAAATCTGTAGGAAATTTCTTACAGATTTTTTCTATTTTGTAAGCTATTCCAAACCAGTCTTTTTTTGAGTTTTTTGATAAAATAGTACTATCAGTGAAAAGGATGGAAGCATGACTAAGAAAATCGTAGCTATTTGGGCCCAGGATGAAGAGGGTGTGATTGGGAAGGACAATCGCCTACCTTGGCATTTGCCAGCAGAACTGCAACACTTCAAAGAAACAACTCTGAATCATGCTATCTTGATGGGACGTGTGACCTTTGATGGGATGGGGCGTCGCTTGCTTCCGCAACGGGAAACCCTGATTTTGACGCGTAAACCGGAAGAAAAGATAGATGGTGCGGCTACTTTTCAGGATGTCCAGTCTGTCCTGGATTGGTATCAGGCTCAAGACAAGAATCTTTATATTCTCGGTGGGAAGCAGATTTTTCAGGCTTTTGAGTCCTATTTGGATGAAGTGATTGTCACTCACATTCATGCTCGGGTGGAGGGAGATACCTATTTTCCTGAGGAGTTTGACTTATCTCTTTTTGAAACAGTTTCAAGCAAATTCTACGCCAAAGATGAGAAAAATCCTTATGATTTTACCATCCAATACCGCAAGAGAAAGGAAGTCTAATGGAACGGAGTTTATTTGGTTTATTCACGGCTTTTCTGTGTTTCATCTGCCTTTTGGCAGGAGCACAGGCTTTTCGTAAAAAGCGTTACGGGCTTTCTATCCTCCTTTGGTTAAATGCCTTTACCAATCTGGTCAATAGTATTCATGCTTTTTACATGACCTTATTTTAGATAGAATGACAGTATAGAATGGAAGGAAATCATGTCTACAAATAGAAAAAATGATATGATGGTTTATTGCTCATTTTGTGGCAAAAACCAAGAAGAAGTACAAAAAATAATCGCTGGCAACAATGCCTTTATTTGTAATGAATGCGTGGAGTTAGCTCAAGAAATTATTCGAGAAGAATTGGTTGAGGAAGTCTTGGCAGACTTGTCTGAGGTGCCAAAACCAATTGAACTCCTCCATATCTTGAACCACTATGTAATCGGTCAAGATCGTGCCAAGCGTGCCTTGGCAGTGGCAGTTTACAACCACTACAAACGCATCAATTTCCACGATACGCGTGAAGAGTCAGAAGGTGTGGATTTGCAGAAGTCAAACATTTTGATGATTGGGCCAACTGGTTCAGGGAAAACTTTCCTTGCTCAGACCTTGGCTAAGAGCTTGAATGTGCCTTTTGCGATTGCGGATGCGACAGCTCTGACGGAGGCTGGTTATGTGGGTGAGGACGTGGAAAATATCCTCCTTAAACTCTTGCAGGCTGCTGACTTTAACATTGAGCGCGCAGAGCGTGGGATTATCTATGTGGATGAAATTGACAAGATTGCCAAGAAGAGCGAGAACGTGTCTATCACACGGGATGTTTCTGGTGAAGGGGTGCAACAAGCCCTTCTCAAGATTATCGAAGGAACAGTTGCTAGCGTACCACCTCAAGGTGGACGCAAACATCCGCAACAAGAAATGATTCAAGTAGATACCAAGAATATCCTCTTCATTGTTGGTGGTGCCTTTGATGGTATTGAAGAAATTGTTAAACAACGTCTTGGAGAAAAAGTCATCGGATTTGGTCAAAATAACAAGGCGATTGATGAAAATAGCTCTTACATGCAAGAAATCATCGCAGAAGATATTCAAAAATTTGGTATTATCCCTGAGTTGATTGGACGTTTGCCTGTCTTTGCAGCTCTTGAGCAATTGACGGTCGATGACTTGGTTCGCATCTTGAAAGAGCCAAGAAATGCCTTGGTCAAACAGTACCAAACTTTGCTTTCTTATGATGATGTTGAGTTGGAATTTGACGACGAGGCCCTTCAAGAAATCGCCAATAAGGCTATCGAACGCAAAACTGGTGCGCGTGGTCTTCGCTCAATTATCGAAGAAACCATGCTAGATGTCATGTTTGAAGTACCGAGTCAGGAAAATGTGAAATTGGTTCGCATCACAAAAGAAGCTGTCGATGGAACGGATAAACCAATCCTAGAAACAGCTTAGAGGTGACTATGGAACTTAATACACACAATGCTGAAATCTTGCTCAGTGCGGCTAATAAATCTCACTATCCGCAGGATGAACTGCCAGAGATTGCCCTAGCAGGGCGTTCAAATGTTGGTAAGTCCAGCTTCATCAACACCATGCTGAACCGCAAGAATCTAGCGAGAACTTCAGGGAAACCTGGTAAAACCCAGCTCCTGAACTTCTTTAACATTGATGACAAGATGCGCTTTGTGGATGTGCCTGGTTATGGTTATGCCCGTGTTTCTAAAAAGGAACGTGAAAAGTGGGGGCGCATGATTGAGGAGTATCTGACAACTCGGGAAAATCTCCGTGCGGTAGTCAGTTTAGTTGACCTTCGTCATGACCCGTCAGCAGATGATGTACAGATGTACGAATTTCTCAAGTATTATGAGATTCCGGTTATTATCGTTGCGACCAAGGCAGACAAGATTCCACGTGGTAAATGGAACAAGCATGAATCAGCAATTAAAAAGAAATTAAACTTTGACCCAAGTGATGACTTCATCCTCTTTTCATCTGTCAGCAAGGTAGGGATGGACCAAGCTTGGGATGCAATCTTAGAAAAATTGTGAGGAAAAGAAAATGGCAAAAACAATTCATACAGACAAAGCTCCAAAGGCTATCGGACCATATGTTCAAGGAAAAATCGTTGGCAACCTTTTGTTTGCTAGCGGTCAAGTTCCTCTCTCTCCTGAAACTGGGGAAATCGTTGGAGAAACCATCCAAGAACAGACAGAACAAGTCTTGAAAAACATTGGTGCTATTTTGGCAGAAGCAGGAACAGACTTTGACCATGTGGTCAAAACAACTTGCTTCTTGAGCGATATGAACGACTTTGTTCCTTTTAACGAGGTTTACCAAACGGCCTTTAAAGAGGAATTTCCAGCTCGTTCAGCTGTAGAGGTAGCTCGTCTTCCTCGTGATGTAAAAGTCGAAATCGAAGTCATCGCAGAGATTGGATAAGCTAGTTGAAGTTTGGTTCTGCCAAACTTCTTTTGATATAAGGAGAAAAAGATGACAAAGAAACAACTTCACTTGGTAATTGTGACAGGGATGAGTGGTGCAGGGAAAACCGTGGCAATTCAGTCTTTCGAGGATCTAGGTTATTTCACTATTGACAATATGCCACCTGCTCTCTTGCCTAAATTTTTACAGTTGGTGGAAACCAAAGATGATGACCATAAGTTGGCCTTGGTAGTGGATATGCGTAGCCGCTCTTTCTTCTCAGAGATTCAAACTGTTTTGGATGAGTTGGAGAACAAGGAAGAACTGGACTTCAAAATTCTCTTTTTGGATGCAGCAGATAAGGAATTGGTCGCTCGTTATAAGGAAACAAGACGGAGTCACCCTCTAGCTGCAGATGGTCGGATTTTGGATGGAATCAAGTTGGAACGTGAGCTCTTGGCGCCTTTGAAAAATATGAGTCAAAATGTGGTAGATACGACAGAACTCACACCTCGTGAGCTGCGTAAGACCATTGCAGAGCAGTTTGCGGATCAGGAACAAGCCCAGTCTTTCCGTATTGAAGTCATGTCTTTTGGTTTTAAATATGGGATCCCGATTGATGCAGACCTAGTATTTGATGTCCGATTCTTGCCAAATCCCTATTACCTTCCAGAACTGCGTAATCAAACGGGTGTGGATGAACCAGTGTATCACTATGTCATGAACCATCCAGAGTCCGAAGACTTTTATCAACATTTATTGGCTTTGATTGAGCCGATTTTGCCAAGTTACCAAAAGGAGGGGAAGTCTGTTTTGACCATTGCCATGGGTTGTACGGGCGGACAACACCGTAGTGTGGCCTTTGCTAAACGCTTGGCGCAGGACTTATCCAAGAAGTGGCCTGTCAATGAAGGGCATCGCGACAAAGACCGAAGAAAGGAAACGGTAAACCGTTCATGAGAAAACCAAAGATAACGGTGATTGGTGGAGGAACTGGGATCCCTGTCATTCTAAAAAGTCTGCGGGAAAAAGATGTGGAAATCGCTGCTATAGTGACGGTGGCAGATGATGGTGGTTCGTCAGGTGAACTCCGAAAAAATATGCAGCAGTTGACACCGCCAGGCGATCTTCGAAATGTTCTTGTGGCCATGTCGGATATGCCTAAGTTTTATGAGAAAGTCTTTCAGTATCGCTTCTCTGAGGATGCCGGAGCCTTTGCTGGCCATCCATTGGGCAATCTCATTATTGCAGGTCTGTCAGAAATGCAGGGTTCGACCTATAATGCCATGCAGTTGCTGAGCAAATTTTTCCACACAACAGGGAAGATTTATCCTTCCAGTGACCATCCTTTGACTCTTCATGCGGTCTTTCAGGATGGGACAGAAGTGGCTGGAGAGAGTCATATTGCAGACCATCCAGGTATGATTGACCATGTCTATGTAACCAATACCCTCAACGATGATACGCCTCTGGCTAGCCGTCGAGTAGTGCAGACCATTCTTGAGAGTGATATGATTGTCCTTGGACCTGGTTCCCTCTTTACCTCTATTTTACCTAATATCGTGATTAAGGAAATTGGGCAGGCGCTTTTGGAAACCAAGGCAGAAATCGCCTATGTCTGCAATATCATGACCCAACGTGGGGAGACGGAACACTTTACAGATAGCGACCACGTGGAAGTCTTGCATCGCCACCTTGGCCGACCTTTTATCGATACGGTCTTGGTAAATATCGAAAAAGTGCCACAGGAATACATGAATTCCAATCGTTTTGATGAATATTTGGTGCAGGTGGAACATGATTTTGCTGGTCTTTGTAAGCAAGTTCCGCGTGTGATTTCATCCAACTTCCTTCGTCTGGAAAATGGGGGTGCCTTTCACGATGGAGATTTGATTGTGGATGAATTGATGCGGATTATACAGGTGAGAAAATGAGTTTCACAGTAGCAGTAAAAGAAGAAATTCTAGGTCAACACCATCTGAGCCGGCATGAATTATCTGCCATTATCAAGATGTCTGGTAGCATCGGTCTCTCGACTTCGGGCCTGACCTTGTCAGTTGTGACAGAAAATGCCAAACTGGCTCGTCACCTCTATGAATCCTTTCTCCATTTCTATGAAATCAAATCGGAAATTCGTCACCACCAACGGAGCAATCTTCGCAAGAATCGGGTCTATACCGTTTTTACAGATGAAAAGGTGCAGGACTTGTTGAGTGATTTGCACTTGGCAGACTCCTTTTTTGGTTTGGAAACAGGTATTGATGAGGAGATTTTATCAGACGAGGAAGCAGGCCGTGCCTATCTCTGTGGCGCTTTCTTGGCAAATGGAAGTATTCGTGACCCTGAGTCAGGGAAGTACCAGTTGGAAATCAGTTCTGTTTATCTGGACCACGCGCAAGGGATTGCCTCCCTTCTTCAGCAGTTTTTACTGGATGCCAAGGTGCTTGAGCGCAAGAAGGGGGCTGTGACCTATCTCCAGCGTGCCGAAGATATTATGGACTTCTTGATAGTCATCGGAGCCATGAAGGCGCGTGATGATTTTGAGCGGGTTAAGATTTTGCGAGAAACCCGTAATGACCTCAATCGTGCCAATAATGCCGAGACAGCTAATATCGCTCGGACAGTTTCTGCCAGCATGAAGACTATCAACAATATCAGTAAAATCAAAGATATCATGGGCTTAGAAAACCTGCCAGTGGATTTGCAGGAGGTAGCGCAATTGCGGATTCAGCATCCAGACTACTCTATCCAGCAGTTAGCAGATAGCCTCAGCACCCCTCTGACCAAAAGTGGTGTCAACCACAGACTCAGAAAGATAAACAAATTAGCCGATGAACTATAAAACCAGGCTCTTGTTTTGCGAGGTTCTTTTTTGAAATAAAAAGAGGTTGGGCAAAAAGCAATGTCATTAAGTTAAGAAATTTGGCTCTTTAAAATCAAAAACGCATAATATCAGGTATTGAAAACCGTGATACTATGCGTTTTATTGTGAGAAAATTTATTTCATTTTCTCCTGAAATTGAGTTTTTACCCAGTCTCTAATTAGTTATTTCCAAGTGCCCAGTTCGCTTCAAACGCTAACATTCGATATAGTAGAGGTTTCACCAGCTGGAACCCATTTGTTGGTGCCTAAGTATCTAACTTCTAGTTTACGAACATTTACTGTGTAAGATGCTTTTAGTCTAATATAACTATAAGTGTAGGGGAGTAGGATGTGGCAGATTCAGTGATTTAAACAAATACTCTTCGAAACTCTCCTTAAAGTATCTTAACTTCGCCTTATCTGAAGCATCAAAACTGTGCGTTGAACAACCTATAACTAGCCTCCTAGTCCAATCTTTGATTTTCACTGAGCATAAGTCCAAGTTCATGATCAAAAGATTATTTTTTCAATCCTTTGAAAGTCATAATGAAACCAGAAAAGATACTGAGAGTTCCTACAGGTCTCCAATATAGTTGCCAAAAGAATAAATTTATTCTTTCTTTCAGTGTCGCATAGGGTTCGGCATAATAGGGGTTGATGTGAAATAATAAAAAACCAAAACATAAAACTATGATTCCAGTTAAGAATAAAATGTCCTTATTTACTTTCCTCATAAAACCTCCTTTTATTTTATTTAAAGCGCTTTCTATTATTAGTATACGTCAAAAAAAGAAAAAAACAAGTCTATTTATTTATTTTTTTATATGGTATAATAGAATAGTTGGAGAGTTTTTATATAGCTTTAAAAGGCTGATATGAATACTTTGTATAATCTAATGATTCTTCAAAAAATTTCTTATTCAAACAAGAGCAAAGAGAAGGTGGGCTGCATATCAGAAGTTAGATGTATTTCTGTCTAACTTTTGAGGTGTAGTTCATTTTAAAACCACGAATCCTATGTGACTCGTGGTTCTTTTTTATAAACTAGTAGAGTGTTTTGGTTGTACTTTTTGCTCAGGGTCGATGTAGTTGATAGCATTATTGACAGCAGTTGGAGCTTCTCCGAGACCTGTCGCAATCAAGTCAATTTTTCCGTCATAGTAGCAGCAGTCACCGATAGCATAGATACCTGCTTGGCTGGATTCCTGTTTGCTGTTGACGATAATCTTGTGGCGGTTGAGGTCGAGCCCCCAGCTTTTGAGGTTACCGACAGAAGATTTGAAACCATAGTTGATAAAAAGGTGGTCTAGGTCAATCGTTTCGGTTTCATCAGATTTAACTTTTGTGATTTCAAGTTTATCAAGCGTTTTTCCATCTCCAAGGAGTTGGCTAGGGACGAATGGTGTCTTGATGGTTACAGATGATTCTTGCAAGGCTTGGACACTGTGTTCCAAGGCACGAAAATTATCTCTGCGGTGAACAAGGGTAGTTGGCGCAATTTTTTCAAAAGCCAAAGCCCAATCCACTGCTGAGTCTCCCCCACCAAGAATCGTCACTTTCTTACCAGCATATTGCTGAATGTTGGAGACGTGGTAGTAGATATTTTCATAGCCTTCAACGCCTTCAAGTTCCAGTGGACGTGGTTTGAAGGCACCGCCACCCATAGCGATGATAACAGTTTTAGACAGGTGACTTCCTTTAGAAGTTGTAATGACAAAATCTTGATCTTGTTTTTCAATCTTAAGAACCATTTCATTGAGATGAATAGGGGTATCAAAGCCGTTTAATTGCTCGATTAGACGGTTAGTCAACTCTTCTCCAGTCAGGTTTGGAAACCCTGGGACGTCTAGGATTTCCTTTTCAGGATAGAGAATAGCAGGTTGTCCACCTAGCTGGGGAAGAGAGTCGATGATTTGAACCTTGGCTTGACGTAGGTGGGCATAAAAGGCTGCAAAAAGCCCGACAGGACCACCACCTACAATGGTAATATCATAGAGTTGAGACATGGTTTCTCCTTTGTTTTTTCTAGTCATACTCTTCGAAAATCTCTTCAAACCGCGTCAACGTCGCCTTGCCGTACTCAAGTACAGCCTGCGGCTAGTTTCCTAGTTTGCTCTTTGATTTTCATTGAGTATCAGTTTATTTTATCATATTTTTTCTTTAATTTAAAATGAAGTAGGATAGGGGAAAAAAATGCCAGAAAATGGTATAATAGGACGAAAGTGTTTTGATAGGGAGGATATCAGGGATGAATTTTCAACAATTATCCAATCTGCAATATTGGACCAGTTTGTTTGCAAGTCCATGGACGATAGCTATCAATCTGATTGATATTTTGATTGTTGCTTATATTTTATATCATTTTACAAAAGCTATTGCAGGAACCAAGATTATGATTTTGGTACGTGGAGTTTTGGTGTTTATTTTAGCTCAAATCCTTGCAAATATGATTGGCTTGACTACGATTTCTTGGTTAATCAATCAAATTATTACTTATGGGGTTATTGCGGCGGTTGTTATCTTTTCTCCAGAGATTCGGACTGGTTTGGAACGTTTGGGAAGAGCGACAGATTTCTTTTCCAATGCCCCTATTAGTGCTGAGGAACAGATGATTCGTGCCTTTGTTAAGTCCGTCGAATACATGAGTCCTCGTAAAATCGGGGCCTTGGTTGCTATTCAGCGTGTACGTACCTTGCAGGAGTATATTTCGACAGGAATTCCTTTAGATGCTAAGATTTCTGCAGAACTTCTCATTAACATTTTTATTCCCAATACTCCCCTACATGATGGTGCGGTGATTATCAGAGAAGAACGTATCGCTGTGACGTCTGCCTATCTGCCCTTAACAGAAAGTACAGGAATTTCCAAGGAATTTGGGACCAGACACCGGGCGGCTATCGGTTTATCAGAAGTCTCAGATGCCTTGACTTTTGTCGTATCAGAGGAAACGGGAGGAATTTCGATAACCTATAATGGAAGCTTTAAGCACAACCTAACACTTGATGAATTTGAAACAGAATTACGTGAAATCTTACTTCCAAAAGAGGAAGCAGGTCTTAGTTTTAAAGAACGATTGCTAGGAGGATGGAAACATGAGAAAAAATAGTTTATATATCATATCCTCACTCTTTTTTGCTTGTGTCTTATTTGTCTATGCTACGGCGACGAATTTTCAAAACAGTACCAGTGCTAGGCAGGTAAAAACGGAAACCTATACGAATACAGTAACAAACGTCCCTATTGACATACGCTATAATAGTGATGAGTATTTTATTAGCGGTTTTGCTTCAGAAGTATCAGTGGTCTTGACTGGTGCAAATCGCCTATCGCTAGCTAGTGAAATGCAAGAAAGCACACGTAAATTCAAGGTTACTGCTGACCTAACAGATGCCAGTGTTGGAACGATTGAAGTTCCTTTGAGTATTGAAGATTTACCCAATGGGCTGACCGCTGTGGCGACTCCGCAAAAAATTACAGTCAAGATTGGTAAGAAGGCTCAGAGGGATAAGGTAAAGGTTGTACCAGAGATTGACCCTAGTCAAATTGATAGTCGGGTACAGATTGAAAATGTCACGGTGTCAGATGAAGAAGTGTCGATTACGAGTGACCAAGAGACATTGGATAGAATTGATAAGATTATCGCTGTCTTGCCAACTAGTGAACGGATTAAAGGAAATTACAGTGGTTCAGTACCTTTGCAGGCAATCGACCGCAATGGTGTTGTCTTACCGGCAGTTATCACTCCGTTTGATACAATAATGAAGGTGACTACAAAACCTGTGGCAACGAGTTCAAGTACATCTAATTCAAGCACAAGCAGTTCGTCGGAGACATCTTCGTCAACGAAAGCAACTAGTTCAAAAACGAATTAAAAATAGAAAAAGGATTTTATAAAAATGGGTAAATATTTCGGGACTGATGGAGTCCGTGGAGAAGCTAACGTAGAATTAACGCCGGAATTGGCTTTTAAGCTAGGACGTTTTGGAGGCTATGTTCTCAGTCAACATGAAACGGAAGCACCGAAAGTTTTTGTGGGACGTGACACACGTATTTCAGGGGAAATGCTAGAATCTGCCTTGGTGGCTGGTCTTCTTTCAGTTGGTATTCACGTATATAAACTAGGTGTTCTGGCAACACCAGCAGTAGCTTACTTGGTTAAAACTGAAGGTGCAAGTGCTGGTGTCATGATTTCTGCCAGTCACAATCCAGCCCTTGATAATGGAATTAAGTTCTTTGGTGGTGATGGTTTCAAACTAGATGACGAAAAAGAAGCAGAAATTGAAGCCTTGCTAGATGCTGCGGAAGATACTCTTCCTCGTCCAAGTGCAGAAGGCTTGGGAACCTTGGTAGATTATCCAGAAGGATTGCGTAAGTATGAAGGATACCTTGTTTCAACTGGAACCCCACTTGAAGGAATGAAAGTTGCCTTGGACACAGCCAATGGTGCAGCGTCTACAAGTGCCCGTCAAATTTTCGCTGATCTCGGTGCTCAGTTGACGGTTATCGGAGAAACGCCAGATGGGCTTAACATCAACCTTAATGTTGGTTCTACGCACCCAGAAGCCCTTCAAGAAGTGGTCAAAGAAAGTGGGTCAGCTATCGGTTTAGCCTTTGACGGAGACAGTGACCGTTTGATTGCGGTTGATGAAAATGGCGAGATCGTTGATGGTGACAAAATCATGTACATTATCGGGAAATACCTTTCTGAAAAAGGACAATTGGCCCAAAATACAATTGTGACGACTGTGATGTCCAACCTTGGTTTCCACAAGGCCTTGGACCGTGAAGGTATTAACAAGGCAGTTACTGCAGTTGGCGACCGCTACGTTGTTGAAGAAATGAGAAAATCAGGCTACAACCTCGGTGGTGAACAGTCTGGTCACGTCATCTTGATGGATTACAATACAACAGGTGATGGTCAATTATCTGCTGTCCAATTGACAAAAATCATGAAGGAAACTGGTAAGAGCTTGTCAGAGTTGGCAGCAGAAGTAACCATCTATCCACAAAAATTAGTCAATATCCGAGTGGAAAATGTCATGAAGGAAAGGGCTATAGAAGTGCCAGCTATCAAGGCAATTATCGAGAAGATGGAAGCTGAAATGGCAGGGAATGGCCGTATCCTTGTTCGTCCAAGTGGAACAGAGCCTCTCTTGCGTGTTATGGCAGAAGCGCCTACAACAGAAGAAGTGGACTACTATGTTGATACTATCGCAGATGTAGTTCGATCTGAAATCGGGATTGACTAAATCCTAGAAAACTAGATGAAAATAAAAAATTATGGTACAATAGCTTATAATATTGTAGCCAAGGGAGAAAGACATGAATCTTAAACGTGAACAAGAATTTGTTAGTCAGTATCATTTTGATGCGCGTAATTTTGAATGGGAAAATGAAAATGGAGCTCCTGAAACTAAGGTGGATGTGAACTTCCAATTGCTCCAACATGATCAAGAAAATCAAGTGACTTCCTTGATTGTCATCTTGACCTTTATGATTGTATTTGATAAGTTTGTCATCAGTGGAACCATTTCACAGGTAAACCACATCGATGGCCGTATTGTTAATGAACCAAGTGAATTGAGCCAAGAAGAAGTGGAAACTTTGGCTCGTCCATGTTTGAATATGCTCAACCGTTTGACTTACGAAGTAACTGAAATTGCATTAGACTTACCAGGAATCAATTTGGAGTTCTAATATGAAACTAGCTGTTATCACAGATTCTTCTGCCTATCTCAGTGCAGAGACCTTGCAAAGAGAAGATTTATTTGTCTTGGATATTCCTGTCAATATTGATGGTGAGGAGTATGTCGAAGGCATCAATCTGACTGCTGAGGAATTTTACCAAAAAATGGCTCAGGCTTCTGAATTGCCTAAGACCAGTCAACCAAGTATTGCCAAGTTAGATGAGATCTTAACTTCGCTCAAAGAACAAGGTTATACACATGCCTTGGGACTGTTCCTATCTTCTGGAATTTCAGGTTTTTACCAAAATATTCAGTATATGGTGGATGACTATGAAGGTTTAACCATTGCTTTCCCAGACACTTTGATTACAAGCGCTCCCCTAGGCATCATGGTTGAAAGCGTCTTTAACTGGCGAGATCAGGGCGATGATTTTGCTATCATTCAGGATAAGCTAGCTATTCAAATCAGCCGTACGTCAGCTTTTATCATGGTAGATGACCTGGATCATTTGGTAAAAGGTGGGCGCCTTTCAAATGGGGCTGCCATTTTGGGCAATTTGCTTAGCATTAAGCCAATCCTTTATTTTAACGATCAAGGTGTGATTGAAGTTTACGAAAAAGTTCGTACGGAAAAGAAAGCAACCAAGCGCTTGATTGAAATCATCAAGGAAACAACGGCTTCAGGCCAATATCGGGTCATTGTCATTCATGGGAATGCTCCTGAAAAGGCTGAAGAATTGCGTCACCACTTGATTGAATCTGGAGTGGGTACGGATATTTCACTAGCTACATTTGGTAGTGTCATTGGAACCCACCTAGGAGCAGGAAGTATTGCTCTAGGTTATATTCCAGTGATTTAGTTGGCACTTTTAGACTAGTCAAGATGCCTTGTATCTTAGCAATTGAACACGGACTACCTGCCTCTTGAAAAAAGATGCCTGTCTTGCCTTTCGTGGCAAGTCAGCGTCATTCCCTATTTTTCATGGGCAGCTAAGGTCCTTTGTATCTTGATAATTGAACACGCCTGGGATCCTGTGTGAAAAAGATAGTTCTTCCAAGGAGTAGACACTTCTTGATCAGAATTCCTATTTTCACTTTGTGTTCTTACAGGCCTTGTATCTTAGACAGGAGTAGAGATGAGTATTCGAGTAATTATTGCTGGTTTTAAGGGAAAGATGGGTCAAGCTGCTTGTCAGATGGTCTTGGCTGATCCAGACTTGGACTTGGTAGCAGTTTTGGATCCTTTTGAGTCTGAGTCAGAATGGCAGGGAATTCCTGTTTTCAAGGATAAGGCTGATTTAGCAGGCTTTGAAGCGGATGTTTGGGTAGATTTTACAACTCCAGCTGTTGCCTATGAAAATACACGCTTTGCTCTTGAAAATGGCTTTGCTCCAGTAGTTGGAACGACTGGTTTCACGAGTGAAGAAATTACAGAGCTAAAAGTATTTTCTCGTGCCCAAGATTTGGGTGGCTTGATCGCTCCAAATTTTGCCTTGGGTGCTGTCTTGCTTGTGCAATTTGCAAGGCAGGCTGCTAAATATTTCCCCAATGTGGAGATTATCGAGCTCCATCATGACAAGAAAAAGGATGCTCCGAGTGGAACAGCTATTAAAACGGCTGAGTTAATGGCAGAAGTTCGAGAGTCTATTCAGCAAGGTGCGCCTGATGAGGAAGAATTGATTGCAGGTGCCCGTGGTGCTGACTTTGATGGCATGCGGATTCACTCAGTTCGTTTACCAGGCTTGGTAGCCCATCAGGAAGTCATCTTTGGCAATCAGGGAGAAGGATTGACGCTCCGTCATGACTCCTATGATCGCAGCTCCTTCATGACAGGGGTGAATTTGGGAATTAAAGAAGTTGTCAAGCGTCATGAGCTTGTCTATGGATTAGAACACTTATTATGAGATTAACGCAAATGCCTTCTGAATTTCAGAAGGCTTTACCAGTATTAGAAAAAATTAAAGAAGCAGGTTTTGAGGCCTATTTTGTTGGAGGTTCTGTTCGAGATGCCCTTCTCAATCGCCCTATCCATGATGTGGATATTGCGACGGCTTCCTATCCAGAGGAGACCAAGCAGATTTTTCCGCGAACAGCCGATATCGGAATCGAGCATGGAACCGTCTTGGTCTTAGATGGGGATGAGGAGTACGAGGTAACCACCTTTCGGACAGAGGATGTTTATGTAGACTATCGCAGACCCAGTGCGGTTTCCTTTGTGCGTTCGCTAGAAGAAGACCTCAAGCGCCGCGATTTCACAGTCAATGCCTTTGCCTTGGACGAGACAGGGGAAATCATTGACTTGTTCCATGGTTTAGCAGATTTGGAAAATCAAGTCTTGCGAGCAGTTGGAGTGGCTAGTGAGCGTTTCAACGAAGATGCTTTGCGGATTATGCGTGGTTTCCGTTTTCAGGCTAGTCTTGGCTTTGAGCTTGAGTCAGAAACATTTAAAGCTATGAAGACTTTGACGCCCCTTTTGGAGAAAATTTCTGTAGAGCGTACTTTTGTTGAGTTTGATAAACTCTTGCTGGCTCCATTTTGGAGAAGGGGCTTGACTTCCATGATTGAGAGTCAAGCTTATGATTATCTCCCTGATATGGCAGCTAGTCAGGACAAGCTTAACAGACTGTTTGATTTGGAGACTGATTTTACTTTTGAATCCTCTGAACAAGCCTGGGCAGCTCTACTGTGGGCTTTGGAGATTGAAAATGCGCAGCCATTTTTGAAGGCTTGGAAGACCTCACGCCAGTTTGCCAAGCACGTTCAGGATTTGCTGACTATTTTTGCATTGCGTGAAAAGGGAGAATTGAGCAAGCGAGATTGTTATCGCTTTGACTTGGATTTGCTTTTACAGGCTGAAAATCTTCGTCAGGCTCAAGGAAAAGAAGTTAACCCACAAGCCATCACAGAAATCTATCAGAGTTTGACCATTCATGACAAGAAAGAAATCCAAATCAACGGTGGTATTTTGATCAAGGAATATGGCTATCAGCCGGGCCCAGACTTGGGAGAGATTTTAACAGAGATTGAATATGCCATTGTCGATGGAGAATTGGAAAATGACCGTCAAGCCATCCATGCTTACCTGAGGGAGAAAAAATGAGTGATTTTATCGTTGAAAAACTAAGTAAATCCGTCGGTGATAAGACCGTTTTTAAGGATATTTCCTTTATCATCCATGACTTGGATAGAATTGGTCTAATCGGTGTCAATGGGACTGGCAAGACCACCCTTTTAGATGTTCTTTCTGGTGTTTCTGGCTTTGATGGGGATGTCAGTCCCTTTTCAGCTAAGAATGACTACCAGATTGGTTACTTGACTCAAGATCCTGATTTTGATGATAACAAGACAGTTTTGGATACGGTCCTCTCCAGCGACCTAAAGGAAATCCAGCTTATTCGTGAGTATGAACTCCTCATGCTCAACTATAGTGAGGACAAGCAGGCGCGTTTGGAACGGGTCATGGCAGAAATGGACTCTCTCCAAGCTTGGGAAATTGAGAGTCAGGTCAAGACTGTCCTTAGCAAGCTGGGTATTCAGAACTTATCTACTCCAGTTGGAGAATTGTCAGGTGGTCTAAGAAGACGGGTCCAGTTGGCGCAAGTTTTACTTGGTAATCACGACCTTTTGCTTTTAGATGAGCCGACCAACCATCTGGATATTGCGACTATTGAGTGGCTGACCCTCTTTTTGAAAAATTCCAAGAAGACCGTCCTTTTTATTACCCATGATCGTTATTTCCTAGACGCTTTATCAACACGTATTTTCGAGTTGGACCGAGCAGGATTGACGGAGTATCAGGGTAATTATCAGGATTATGTTCGCCTTAAGGCGGAACAGGACGAGCGCGACGCGGCTCTTCTTCACAAAAAAGAGCAACTTTATAAGCAAGAATTGGCCTGGATGCGCAGACAACCGCAGGCGCGTGCAACCAAGCAGCAGGCTCGTATCAATCGTTTCTACGATTTGAAGAAAGAAGTTTCAGGTGGCGTTGCTGAAACAGATTTGACCATGAACTTTGAAACCAGTCGGATTGGGAAGAAAGTCATCGAGTTTCAGGATGTTTCCTTTGCCTATGAAAACAAGCCTATTTTGCAAGATTTTAATCTCTTAGTTCAGGCCAAAGACCGCATCGGAATCGTTGGGGATAACGGTGTTGGAAAATCAACCCTGCTCAACCTGATTGCAGGCAGTCTTGAGCCGACAGCAGGTCAAGTTGTGATTGGGGAAACAGTTCGCATTGCCTATTTCTCTCAGCAAATTGAGGGCTTGGATGAAAGCAAGCGAGTTATCAATTACCTGCAGGAAGTGGCAGAAGAGGTCAAGACCAGCGGTGGTTCTACGACTTCGATTGCAGAGTTGCTGGAGCAGTTCCTTTTCCCACGTTCGACGCATGGAACCTTGATTGAGAAATTGTCAGGTGGCGAGAAAAAACGTCTTTATCTCCTCAAACTGCTCTTGGAAAAACCAAATGTTCTTCTCTTGGATGAACCGACAAATGACCTAGACATTGCAACCTTGACAGTTTTGGAGAATTTCTTACAAGGCTTTGCAGGTCCTGTCTTGACAGTTAGCCATGACCGCTATTTCTTGGATAAGGTAGCGAACAAGATTCTCGCTTTTGAAGATGGCAAGATTCGTCCTTTCTTTGGTCATTACACCGACTATCTTGATGAAAAATCCTTTGAAACAGAGATGGCCAATCAAGTGCAAAAAGCTGAAAAGGAAAAAGTGGTCAAGGTTCGAGAAGAGAAGAAACGCATGACCTACCAAGAAAAGCAGGAGCGGGCAAGCATTGAAGACGATATTGAAAACTTGGAAAATCGTATTGCTGCTATTGAAGAGGAAATGCAGGCCAATGGTTCCGACTTTGGCAAACTGGCTACTCTCCAAAAAGAACTGGATGAGAAAAACGAAGCACTCCTTGAAAAATACGAACGCTATGAGTATCTAAGTGAATTTGATAGCTAGAAGAATAGAAAAATCCCGTCTCATGGACGGGATTTCTCTATTCTTTTTTGGTTTCTTGATGAAAGATATTTTGCCAAGTTTCGTGGCGTCGCCAGATACTGGTATGAACGATACCATCTAACTCATAGCAGATGAGTTTTGTTTTCTGACTGATGGAAGTGATTTGGATGTCCTTGATAGCAGCATTCAAGTCTTTTTCGGCTTTATAAGCCTCTTTATCCATCTGCTCTCCATCCTGACGAATATAGACAAAATCGTCAGCCAAGAGTTCTTCCAGTTGATTTCCTTGATCAATCAATTGTTCACGCATAAGCAATTTTTTATAGACATTGTCTAAAATTTCATCCTCAGGGATAGGTGCTGGCTCGATATGGACATCGGTGTCAAAGACGCCAAAACGCTCCTCCAGCATAGACTCGACCTGATCCGCGATTTCATGACTCTCAAAAACAGATAAGTCAGGATTCATTTCTAGCGTAATATCAAGGTAAATGTTGCTACCGTAGGTGCGACCTCTTTGCGACTTAACCTTGCTGATCTTGGGAATTTCCATAATGGCCTTTTGATAGTCCTCAAGCAGACGATCGTCAAAGCCATCTGAAAGACTAAAGGAAGACTCGATAAAGATATCATAGGCGGTCTTCAAGATAAAGAAAGTGATGATGATAGCAACCAGTTTATCTACAATCGGATAATTGAAACTGCTAGCTAGGATGGCAATAGTCGTACCAAGTGAGGTAACAGCATCAGAAAGATTGTCCTTGGCGGCAGCCTTTAGTGCCTTGGAGTTGGATTTCTTACTGAGGCGAGTGTTGTAGAGATACACCACAAACATAATCGCTGCAGAAATGATTCCTAGAGTTGCACCAAGAGGATCAATGACCGTTTCTTCCCGACTGAGAATCTTTTGAATGGTATCCCTTAGAACATCAAAGCCAACATAGAACATGATGATGGAAGTGATTAAGCTAGCCAAATCCTCAATCTTCCAGTGGCCAAAACGGTGGTCTCGGTCAGCAGGTTGGCGTGCCATTCGAATCCCAATCAAGAGGGCAACATTTCCGATAATATCTGATACGTTGTTGAAACCATCGGCTACCAAACTGGATGAATGAAGAAGATGACCAGTTGCTAATTTGGCTGAAGACAAGATCAAATAGGTTGAAATACTGATAATGGCCCCGCGCTCAGCTAACTTGAGATTTGAGATAGATTGCTTCATTCAACTTCCTTTCTAGTCATATAGCATTCTACCATTATACTGGTTTTCAAGGGAAAATTCAAATAGGACGGATAAAACTAAGAAAACACAAAGCAGAAAATACTTTTTTTTTTTAGGAAATATGATAGACTGATAAAGTGAAAAGTTGAGGTGAATAAAATTGAAAAAAATGAGTATTTTAGCGATGAGTATTTCTTTGCTCTTTACTGTTTTAGTCTGGTTCTCGATGGTAACAAATGTCAAACAAGGGATACCGTTTTCAGATGCTAGTATTTTTGAATATTTTGGGTATGCAATGAATCGAGGAGAATTGATGTATGCAAACCTATTTGATCATAAGGGGCCAGTCGTTTTTTTACTGAATTACCTAGGATATCTTATTGGTGGTGCGTTAGGAATTAAATTTTTATACCTATTTTGCACATTTCTATTCTTTATAGCTAGCTATAAGATTTCAAGGTTATTTACTGGAAATAAGCAAACAATTTTAACTTTAGCAATTATCTTTATAATTTATGAGTATTTTTTTGATGGCGGTTGGAGTTTAGAAGGTTTTATTTTACCTTTTTTGGCTTATTCATTATACATTTTTTTAAAACTGTTTATACAAAATGATTTCAGCAAAAATGATATCATAGCATCAGGTGCATTTTTCTCTATTGTATTTTTTACGAAAGCAAATATGATAGGGATTTGGCTTGTATTTTGTATTTATGTATTGATTGATTTCATACTTAAGAAAGCATACAGGGACTTGTTTTCTTTGATAGGATTATTTTTCGTTGGAATATTAATACCAACTATCCCTTTGTGCTTATATCTGTTATCAAAGGGCATCTTTATTGAAATGGTATACCAGTCGATTGGAATTAATTTTATTTATACTACAGAGTCTAATAACGTTTCGATGTATGAGATTATCAGATGGTACATTTCTCAAACAAATCTCTTAAGTCTTAATTTATTGATGTTATTTTCCTTGATACCACTGTGGAAGAAATTTGGAATAAAATCAATCTTCTATCATTTTGTTTTTATTGTTTGTTTACTTCTGGCTCTTATCTCAAAAAGAAGCTATGGTCATTACATTTTAGTAATGCTCCCGATTTTGATTCCATATATTTCCTATTTATTTCATAGCATATCCAAGAAAATGTCTTTTCAAGTATTTTTTGTCTTATTCTTAGGATTTATTATTGTATACCAGAATGATGTAAAATCCATCATGAAAAGTATGAATACAAGATATCTGAATAGATCTGAGAAACAGCAACGCGTTGCTAGCTATATAGAGAAAAATACGTCGATGGATGACCGAATTTATACACACCGTCAAAATGGAACAATTTATTTGTATAGTGAACGGCTAGCTAGTACAAAATTTTTCTTCATCCCAGCTGTGACAGATGATCGAGTTATTATTGATGAGTTTAAAAAATCTATACAAGAAAATCCTCCTATCTATATTGTATTTGATACTGAATGGGATTATGGTAAGAGGACTGACTCTTTTATTAAGGATTATATTAAAGTAAATTATCACTTAGAAAAACAGATTGATACAGCTATGATTTATAGAAAAGGAGGAGAATAGCATGAGCAGGAAAAAGCCAATTTTATATATAGTTATCCCGTGTTATAACGAAGAGCAAGTCTTACCACATACTAATCCAATGTTTCTTGAAAAAATTGAACAATTAGTACAGAAAGAAGAAATTCATCCTCTTAGTAAAATCATGTATGTAAATGATGGTAGTAAGGATCAGACTTGGAAACTGATAGAAAGTTATGCTAAAACCATCCCTTCTGTAGTTGGCGTGTCACAAAGTCGTAATAGGGGGCATCAAAGTAGTGTCCTTGCAGGGATGTATGAAGCTATTCAGTTTGCTGATATTGTTATTACCATCGATGCTGATGGGCAAGATGATATAAATTGTATGGACAAAATGGTTGAAGAATACAAAAGTGGTTCTGAAATTGTCTATGGTGTACGTGATAATCGTGATACGGACTCTGCTTTTAAACGAATTACAGCCGAAGGTTTTTATAAAGTGCTGCGCCTATTTGGGGCAGAAGTTGTTTTTAATCATGCAGACTATAGATTGGTATCAAAAAGATTTTTGCAGGAGTTAGAGAGGTTCCAAGAAGTTAATCTTTTTCTTCGTGGTTTAATGCCCTTAGTGGGCTTTAAATATTCTTATGTTTCATATAAACGCCATGAACGAATTGCTGGTGAGAGCCATTATCCACTGTCAAAAATGCTTGGTTTGGCTATGGATGGTATTACCAGTTTATCAATCAAACCGATTCGTTTGATTACAAGTCTTGGTGTTTTGACGTCACTCTTTAGTTTTCTATTGATTATTTGGGTTATATTGAGTAAGTTTGCTGGTACGGTTGTGGCAGGCTGGGCAAGCACCTATGCAATAGTTAGTTTACTTGGTGGAGTACAATTGATTAGTTTGGGAGTAATTGGTGAGTATATTGGAAAGATTTACCTAGAAACGAAACGTCGTCCGAGATATATCATCAGTGAACGTACTTTTGATAAGGATAGAATTTTATAGAATCTTTACTCTTTGAAAACTTTTCAAAATTTGGTATAATAGAATTACTCAAGGGAGTAGCTGGCAGAAACCTGTGATAGTGTCGTCATTCCGAATTTTATACTGAAAAGTATGCTTTCCGGCACTATCTTAAACAGCGAGACTTGTTATGATTAACAGGTCTCTTTTTGTTTGTCGTAAAAAGATACGATGAGGGAAAAGAGAGTCTGTTTTGCACACAATGTCAAGGAGGAGACACATGTCAAAAGAACAAAAACGCCAAGCGTTTTACACTCAGAGTCCTGAAGAGGTCTTGCAGGCTGTGGATGCGACCGAGCAAGGTTTGTCATCAAGTGAGGCGGAAAAGCGCCTTGCCGAATTTGGCCACAATGAACTCGAAGAAGGCGAGAAACGATCAATCCTGGTCAAATTCATCGAGCAATTTAAGGATTTAATGATTATTATCCTAGTTGCGGCAGCAATCTTGTCAGTCGTGACTTCTGGTGGGGAAGATATCGCAGATGCTATCATTATCCTAGCCGTGGTTATCATCAACGCTGCCTTTGGTGTTTACCAAGAAGGAAAAGCAGAAGAAGCCATCGAAGCCCTCAAATCCATGTCAAGTCCAGCTGCCCGCGTTCTTCGTGATGGGCATATGGCGGAGATTGACTCTAAAGAATTGGTACCAGGTGATATCGTTGCCCTGGAAGCAGGTGATGTTGTACCAGCAGACTTACGTTTGCTAGAAGCCAACTCTCTTAAAATCGAAGAAGCTGCTTTGACAGGTGAGTCTGTGCCAGTCGAAAAAGACTTGACAGTTGAACTTGCTGCAGATGCTGGTATCGGTGATCGTGTGAACATGGCCTTTCAAAACTCAAATGTGACTTATGGTCGTGGTCTTGGTGTTGTTGTCAATACAGGGATGTACACGGAAGTTGGTCATATCGCTGGCATGCTTCAAGATGCGGATGAGACGGATACACCACTCAAACAAAACTTGAACAACCTTTCTAAGGTCTTGACCTATGCTATCTTGGTCATTGCCCTTGTTACGTTTGTAGTTGGAGTCTTCATTCAAGGGAAAAATCCACTTGGTGAGTTGATGACCTCTGTTGCGCTTGCTGTTGCAGCCATTCCAGAAGGGCTCCCAGCTATCGTAACCATCGTTCTTGCCCTCGGTACTCAAGTTTTGGCCAAACGAAACTCAATCGTTCGTAAGTTGCCAGCAGTAGAAACACTTGGTTCAACAGAAATCATCGCTTCTGACAAGACTGGTACGCTGACTATGAACAAGATGACAGTCGAAAAAGTCTTCTACGATGCAGTCCTACATGACTCAGCTGATGATATTGAACTAGGTCTTGAAATGCCCCTACTTCGTTCAGTTGTCTTGGCAAATGATACTAAAATCGATGTGGAAGGCAACCTGATTGGTGACCCAACCGAAACAGCCTTTATCCAATATGCCTTGGACAAGGGCTACGATGTTAAAGGATTTTTAGAGAAATATCCTCGTGTGGCTGAGTTGCCATTTGACTCTGAACGTAAGCTCATGTCAACAGTTCATCCACTTGCAGATGGACGCTTCCTCGTAGCTGTTAAAGGTGCGCCAGACCAACTCTTGAAACGTTGTGTTCTTCGTGATAAGGCTGGGGATATTGCTCCGATTGATGAGAAGGTTACAAACCTCATTCACACAAACAACTCTGAAATGGCTCACCAAGCCTTGCGTGTCCTTGCAGGTGCTTATAAGATTATTGACAGCATTCCAGAAGACCTGACTTCTGAAGAGCTTGAAAATGATTTAATCTTTACTGGTTTGATTGGGATGATTGATCCTGAACGTCCTGAAGCTGCTGAGGCTGTTCGTGTGGCTAAGGAAGCGGGAATTCGTCCAATCATGATTACGGGTGACCATCAAGACACTGCAGAAGCTATTGCCAAACGTTTGGGAATCATTGATGCAAATGATACAGAAGGCCACGTTTTAACTGGTGCTGAACTCAACGAACTGTCAGATGAAGACTTTGAAAAAGTAGTTGGTCAATACTCTGTTTATGCCCGTGTGTCTCCAGAACATAAGGTTCGTATTGTCAAGGCTTGGCAAAAACAAGGTAAAGTTGTTGCCATGACAGGTGATGGTGTCAATGATGCGCCAGCTCTGAAAACAGCCGATATCGGTATCGGTATGGGAATCACTGGTACAGAGGTCTCTAAGGGAGCTTCTGACATGATTCTTGCAGATGATAACTTTGCGACTATCATCGTTGCAGTGGAAGAAGGACGTAAGGTCTTCTCAAACATTCAAAAGACTATTCAGTACCTACTTTCTGCCAATACTGCTGAAGTATTAACCATCTTCCTATCAACCTTGTTTGGTTGGGATGTTTTGCAGCCAGTTCATCTTTTGTGGATCAACTTGGTAACAGATACCTTCCCAGCTATCGCTCTTGGTGTTGAGCCAGCTGAGCCTGGTGTCATGAACCATAAACCACGTGGACGCAAGGCAAGCTTCTTCTCAGGTGGTGTTTTGAGTTCTATCATCTATCAAGGTGTACTTCAAGCAGCTATTGTTATGAGTGTTTATGGACTTGCGATTGCTTACCCAGTTCACGTGGGTGACAATCATGCCATTCACGCAGATGCCCTTACTATGGCCTTTGCAACACTTGGTTTGATTCAGCTCTTCCATGCCTACAATGTGAAATCTGTTTATCAATCCATCTTGACAGTTGGCCCATTCAAGTCTAAGACCTTCAACTGGTCTATCTTGGTATCCTTCATCCTTCTCATGGCAACAATTGTTGTAGAACCGCTTGAAGGAATCTTCCATGTAACTAAACTAGACTTGTCACAATGGGGAATCGTTATGGGCGGAAGCTTCTCAATGATTATCATCGTCGAAATCGTTAAGTTTATTCAACGCAAACTTGGTTTTGATAAGAATGCGATTTAAAAAAAGTCATCTTCGGATGGCTTTTTGCTACAGTTGAGGGAAAGGGCTTGCAGTTATCGGCTTTTGTGCTATAATTGCTATAATATAGTAAACATCAAGAGGAGTGTGAGGAAGTGGAAAAGAAAATTGTGAAGGATATTTTGTTTTTATCTCAGGTATCTCAGCCGGCAAGTCAGGATGATCTGTATCTTGCCAGAGATTTGCAGGATACACTTTTAGCGAATCGTGAGACTTGTGTCGGTCTGGCTGCCAATATGATTGGGGTGCAGAAGCGCGTGATTATCTTTAATCTTGGCTTAGTTCCTGTGGTCATGTTTAACCCAGTGCTCCTGTCCTATGAAGGACCTTATCAGACAGAAGAAGGCTGTTTGTCCTTGACAGGTGTGAGACCAACTAAACGTTATGAAACTATAAGGGTTTCCTATCGTGACAGCAAGTGTCAGGAACAGACCATTACCTTGACAGGCTTCCCAGCTCAGATATGCCAGCATGAACTGGATCACTTGGAAGGACGAATCATTTAGGAGGAAAGCAAATGAAACGGATAATCTTTGAACTTATTTTTATCGCAACGACCTGGTATATCTTTTTACCGCCCCTTAACCTGACCAGCTGGGAATTTCTTTTTTTCCTCTGTGGGCATTTGCTGCTTGTAGCAATCTTATTTGGCTTTGGCAAGGGGATAAACCTTGTCAAAACGGTTCATGTGCGCCACGGTAAGGCGGAAGCTTCCTTAAATCTTGAGGGTTTCAAAATCAATCGGTTAGGGAAAATCCTTTTAGCTTCCATTGGAGGGATTCTTCTCTTGGCAGGTTTGGTTTCCTTGGTGACTTCTAGCATTTTTCAGGCTAAAAATTATGCCAATGTAGTCACGGTGACGGAAAAAGACTTTACTGAATTTCCTAAGACTGACACCAGTAAGGTTCCTATTTTAGATAGAAGTACTGCTGAAAAAATTGGGGACCGCTACTTGGGTTCCCTAACGGATAAGGTGTCGCAGTACGTAGCGGCAGATACCTATACTCAATTGACAATTGATGGGAAGCCTTATCGGGTTACACCCTTAGAATACGCAGACCCTATCAAATGGTTTAACAATCAAGCCAAGGGAATCGGTGAGTATATCAAGGTGGACATGGTAACTGGAAATGCCAACTTGGTGGACTTGAAGACACCAATCAAGTATTCAGATTCAGAGTATTTTAACCGCGATGTCAAACGTCATCTGCGCTTGAAGTACCCAACTAAAATCTTCAAGACTCCATCTTTCGAGGTAGACGATGAGGGCAACCCTTTCTATGTAGCAACGGTTTACCAAAAGCAATTTGGACTTGCGGTTCCCCGTCCTGTTTCAGTCATTATCTTGGACGCCACAAATGGAGAGACCAAGGAATACAGCTTATCAGATGTTCCAGAATGGGTGGACAGGGTCTATCCAGCTGAGGAAACCATTGAGCAAATCAACTACAACGGCAAGTACAAGGATGGTTTCTGGAATGCCATGATTTCCAAGAAAAACGTGACCCAGACCACCAAGGGTTATAATTATTTGTCTATCGGTAATGACATCTACCTCTACACAGGCGTGACGTCGGCCAATGCAGATGAAAGTAATCTTGGTTTCATCCTTGAGAATATGCGAACAGGAGAAATCACTAAGTATAGCTTGGCTTCTGCGACCGAAGAATCAGCCCGTGAATCAGCCGAAGGTGCTGTTCAGGAGAAATCCTACAAGGCAACCTTCCCAATCCTCATCAACCTCAATGATAAGCCTCTCTATATCATGGGCTTGAAGGACAATGCTGGCTTGGTCAAAGAGTATGCTCTGGTAGACGCAGTCGAGTACCAGAATGTCATCGTAGCCACTACAGTGGAAGAGATGCTCAGCAAGTATGCCAATAAAAACGACCTTGAAATTGACAATGCAACGACAGAAAGCATCAAGGGAGTAGTAGCAGACCTCAAATCAGCTGTTATCAAGGGAGACACTGTCTACTTCTTTAAAGTTGATGGCAAGATATACAAGGTCAAGGCTTCAGTATCCGATGACCTTCCTTACCTTGAAAATGGTAAAACCTTCGAAGGTCAAGTAGGAAAAGACAATTATCTCAAGATCTTTAAAGTACAGTAAAAATAGCTTTATTTAAAAAATATATGTTATAATAAGGTAAATTAAGCCTAATGGAGGACAAAGAAATGGGTTTTTATTTGATGCTTGCTTCAATGCTACTCGGACTGCTTGCTTTGAAGATAGGTTTTTCTCAGTTCAAGGAGAAAAAAGATAAATTCTTATCTATCTTAACAAGCTTAGCTGGGCTAGCCCTTGTTCTCGTGGCTGTCTGGTTAGGATGGCCAAAATAAATAGAGAAACCTCGGTCAAACCGAGGTTTTTCAGATGAATTTCTTGGTTGTGGCTAAAAAATATGCTACACTATCAATATGAAAATTTTAATCCCAACAGCAAAAGAAATGAACACAGACTTGCCAAGTATTGAAGCCGCTCCTTTAAAACCAGAAAGTCAGGCTGTGCTGGATGCCTTGGCCCTCTATTCTGCTAGTCAATTGGAGAGTTTTTACAAGGTATCAGCCGAGAAGTCTGCGGAAGAATTTCAAAATATCCAAGCTTTGAAAAGGCAAACTGCTCAACACTATCCAGCCTTGAAACTTTTTGATGGGCTGATGTATCGCCATATCAAGCGAGATAAGTTAACCGAGGCAGAACAAGCCTATCTTGAAAATCATGTCTTCATTACCTCGGCTTTGTACGGTGTTATTCCAGCCTTGTCACCTATGGCACCTCACCGTTTGGACTTTTTGATGAAGTTGAAAGTCGCTGGTAAGACTTTGAAGAGCCATTGGAAGGCAGCCTATGATGAAGCTGTGAAGCAGGAAGAAATGATTTTCTCTCTCTTGTCATCAGAATTTGAAACTGTATTTTCTAAGGAAATTAGAGAAAAAATGGTGACTTTCAAATTCATGGAGGATAGAGGTGGTCAGCTGAAAATTCACTCAACTATTTCTAAGAAAGCCCGTGGTGCCTTCCTGACAGCCCTGATAGAAAATCAAGTACAGACGGTCGATGAAGCTCGTCGATTAAGTTTTGCAGAATTTAACTACCGAGAAGATTTGTCACAGCCACAGGAATTGGTTTTTGTAAAGGAAGTATAGAAATCAGATATTTTGTATTTGGCAATATGTATCATCAGCTATTTTAGTTTATAAATGAGAAAAAAAGCGAACAAGCTAGTATTCTGAGTGTCAGAAAAGTAGTCTTGTTCGCTTTTATTATATTAGTTACTTGATAGCATTAACCAAGTCTTCCGCTTGTTTTTCAAGTGAATTTAGGACTGATTCTTCGAGAACCAATTTTCCGTCTGCCCAAGCAGAGTCATTAACACGTGCAGCGGTGAAATCGCCAACGATTTGTGTACGGATAAATGGCAAGAGGTCCTTGTAGATAGCGAAGAGTTGATCGTGACCTGCATTGGCTACAGATGATACGGTAACAAACTTGTCTTGAAGGGCAGAAGCGCCGCGTGTATCAGACAAGTCAAGGGCACGAGATAGCCAGTCAAGCAAGTTCTTCACTGTTCCAGGGATAGAGAAGTTGTAGACTGGAGAGAAGATCCAGATGGCATCCGCAGCGAGAACCGCTTCACGAGCAGTCGCTACAGCTGGATGTGTTGGAACTTCCAAATCTTGGCTGAAGAGAGGAACAGCTGAATAATCAAGGTAGCTAACTTCCGCTTTACCAGCAAGTGCTTTCTCAGCTTCGAGCGCCATTTGGTGGTTGAAAGAACCTTGACGTAGTGATCCGACGATAAATAATACTTTTTTAGACATGATGTGTCTCCTTTTTTTTAAATTTCCGAGAAATCTCTCGTTGTTATGAAATATATTACAACAAAACAAAAGGACTTGCAAGAAATCTGCTCAGAGTTTATTTGAAAATTATAAAATTACAGAAGCTCTAGTCAGTTGCCACTGGAAAAGTAAGAACTGTTTTTTGGATTCTGGTTTGCTTTGAAGGAAGAAATAAAGTGCGATTGTTCCTATATTCTCTTGTAATATGATGACATAAGTGCTAAAATAAACAAGAAAACTCGCAATAGAAACCGCAGAACAGCTATTTTCCGGTATCATTTCATAAATCATTAAAGGAACAATAATGGCATTGAAGATGCTTCTAAAAAGGGGTGGAGATCATGTAAAGCACAGATTAACAAGTGACGGACAAAAGAAATAATAATACACTTGTTAAAGGAGAAAAGATGTTAATAAGAAATTATCGGAAAAATATTGGCCTGATGGCCGGAGTTGAGTTTTTTGCATTTTTAGGGATTACCAGTTTTTGGATTCTCTTTCTCAGTCAAAACGGAATGTCTCTTTGGCAGATTGGACTTCTGGAAAGTATTTTTCATACGACCAGTCTTCTCTGTGAAATTCCATCTGGAATGTTAGCTGACCGCTATTCCTATAAGACCAACCTTTATTTAAGTCGTATAGCAGGGATTGTGTCTTCTATTCTCATGTTGGCTGGGCAGGGAAATTTTTGGATTTATGCACTAGCAATGGCGGTGAGTGCCTTGTCTTATAATTTTGATTCGGGAACAAGCGCAGCAATGGTCTATGACTCGGCTGTAGAGGCTGGACTAAAGGAGCGTTATCTATCCATTTCAAGTTTTCTATCAGGAGTGTCAGAAGGAACTCGGTCTTTGGGGACAGTGTTGGCGGGATTTTTTGTCCATGGTCAATTGCACCTGACCTACTATATCATGATTGCGACTTCTATCATGGTTCTTTTCCTGATTTGGATGCTGAAAGAACCTAGTGTCAAGCTAGAAAAAGCTGATAGTGTGACCATGAAACAGATTATTTGGACTGTTAAGGATGAGTTGAAGCGAAATCCCATGCTGTTCAACTGGATGATTTTATCTCAGATTGTCGGAGTACTCATGTGCATGTTTTACTTTTACTATCAAAATCAGTTACCGAATTTAAGTGGTTGGCAAATTTCAGCAGTTATGCTACTTGGTAGTCTCTTGAATATCGTCGCAGTCTATCTAGCGAGTAGGATTGGAAAGAACTATGCTGCTTTGAAGCTTTTCCCTGTTCTCGTCCTGCTGACTGGAGTTACCTACCTGCTGTCCTACTTTGGAACACCTCTAATCTATATTTTGGTCTATTTGATTAGTAATGCTCTATATGCTCTTTTTCAGCCTATTTTTGACAATGATTTGCAAGAGCGGCTCCCAAGTGAAGTAAGGGCAACCATGCTGAGTGTTTACTCTATGATGTTTAGCCTTAGTATGATTGTCTTCTTCCCACTGACAGGGTGGTTGATTGACCATTTAGGCTTTGTAGTAACATTTCTTTATCTAGGATTCTTTTTAGTCATGATTAGTCTTCTACTGGCTATCTTTTTAGGAAAATTGGCTAAAAGAAAATTGGCTAAAAGAATGGATGAAAAAATTATTTCCTAGATTAAAATAATTTCTGAAAACTTGAGTGCCAAGCTCAGGTTTTTTAATAGGTTGATTTTGGAGCTGTCTTTACTTTTCTTACTCGATTTTAACTAAGAAAAATCAGTTTGCTTTGAAGGAAGAAATAGAATTGGTTGCTTATACTCAATGAAAATCAAAGAGCAAACTAGGAAGCTAGCCGTAAGCTGTACTTGAGTACGGTAAGGCGACGCTGACGTGGTTTGAATTTGATTTTCGAAGAGTATTCTTGCATTCACTTGTAATAAAGCTTAATAGATGGTAAAATAGACGAGTGAAAAAAAGACAAAACAAAGCAAAAAATAATCTACTGTGGCAGTATGGTCTAGGGATGACGATTTTGTTTGTGGTTATCAGTGCTTCCTTTCTGTATCTAGTGTTTCTGAGTATGAAACCTTATCAAACAGCTAAAAGTGAAGGAGAAAAATTAGCTCAGCAGTATGCAGGATTAGAGCAGGCTGATCAGGTTGACTTATACAATGGCTTGGAATCCTATTATAGCGTTCTTGGTCGTAATAAAAAACAAGAAGCACTTGCTGTCCTGATTGGAAAAGATGACCATAAGATTTACGTTTATCAGCTAAATCAAGGTGTTTCACAAGAAAAAGCGGAAGCCGTTTCTAAGGAAAAAGGAGCTGGCGAGATTGACAAAATTACCTTTGGCCGTTATCAAGACAAACCAATCTGGGAAGTCAAGTCAGGATCTGATTTTTATCTAGTAGATTTTGAAACAGGAGCATTGGTCAATAAGGAGGGCCTATGAAACTATCCAATCGTGTTTTAGAAATGGAAGAAAGTGTGACTCTGGCTAGTGATGCAAGAGCAAAGAAGTTAAAGGCTGAAGGAAAAGATGTACTTTTCTTAACTTTAGGTCAGCCCGATTTCCATACTCCCAAAAATATTCAAGATGCAGCTGTTGCAGCCATTCGAGATGGACGTGCTTCTTTCTATACGGTAGCTTCAGGTTTGCCTGAGTTAAAAGCAGCAGTCAATACCTACTTCGAGCGTTACTATGGCTATTCTGTCGCAAGTAATGAGGTTACCTTTGCTACAGGTGCCAAGTTTTCCCTCTATACGTTCTTTATGGCTGTGGTCAATCCAGGTGATGAAGTCATCATCCCAACCCCCTACTGGGTTAGCTATGGAGACCAGGTCAAGATGGCAGAAGGCGTTCCCGTCTTTGTTCCTGCTAAGGAAGACAATCACTTTAAGGTGACCGTAGAGCAGTTGGAAGCAGCTCGTACTGACAAGACCAAGGTTTTGGTGCTGAATTCGCCATCCAATCCGACAGGTATGATCTATACTCGTGAAGAATTACTAGCTATCGGAAATTGGGCAGTTGAGCATGACATTCTGATTTTAGCTGATGATATATACGGTCGCCTTGTTTATAATGGAAATGAATTTGTTCCAATCTCAAGTCTATCAGAAGCAATTCGTAAGCAAACCATTGTTATCAACGGTGTATCTAAGGCATATGCCATGACGGGTTGGCGAGTTGGTTATGCGGTAGGTGATCCAGAAATCATTGCTGCTATGAGCAAATTGACAGGTCAAACAACTTCTAACCTAACTGCTGTTTCACAATATGCAACCATCGAAGCCTTAACAGGACCACAGGATTCTGTTGAGATCATGCGTCAGGCTTTTGAGGAGCGTCTCAATACCATTTATCCGCTATTATGTGAAGTCCCTGGTTTTGAAGTCGTTAAGCCACAAGGAGCCTTCTATCTCTTTCCAAATGTTAAAAAAGCCATGGAGATGAAAGGTTATAGCGATGTAACAGCATTTACAACGGCTATTCTTGAAGAAGTTGGTCTGGCCTTGATTACAGGAGCAGGATTTGGAGCGCCAGAAAATGTCCGCCTCAGCTATGCGACAGACCTAGACACGCTTAAAGAAGCAGTTAAACGCTTGAAAGCATTTATGGGTAGTGAGAATGATTGATCATTTTGAAATTAAGGTAAAGGATTTACAAATTTCAGAAGGATTTTATAGGAGTTTTCTCGCTCCTTTGGGCTATAAATTGGCTTTTAAGACTAGTTCTCTAATCAGTTTTCTTGCCCCAAACAGCCCTCATCCTGGTGGTGATTTTTGGCTGGCTCAGGGGACACAAGATCCTATTCACTTTGCTTTTTTAGCAGAAAATAAGGAAGAGGTTCAAGCTTGTTATGAGGCTGGCTTAGAGGCAGGTGGGCGAGACAATGGAGCTCCTGGTTATCGCAGTGAGCATCCGATTTACTATGCTGCTTTTATGATTGACCCAGATGGGAACAGTATAGAAGTAGTTTGCCATAAAGAATAAAAAAGAAAAGGAAAAATAATGACAAAACGTGTAACGATTATCGATGTAAAAGACTATGTTGGTCAAGAAGTGACGATTGGTGCTTGGGTTGCCAACAAATCAGGAAAAGGAAAAATCGCTTTTTTGCAATTGCGTGACGGAACAGCCTTCTTCCAAGGTGTAGCTTTTAAACCAAACTTTGTAGAAAAATTTGGTGAAGAAGTGGGACTTGAGAAGTTTGATGTTATCAAACGCTTGAGCCAAGAAACGTCTGTCTATGTGACAGGAATTGTCAAAGAAGATGAACGTTCTAAATTTGGTTATGAGTTGGACATTACAGACATCGAAGTGATCGGTGAATCTCAAGACTACCCAATCACACCAAAAGAACACGGAACAGACTTCTTGATGGACAACCGTCACTTGTGGCTACGCTCTCGTAAGCAAGTAGCGGTGATGCAAATCCGTAACGCTATTATCTATGCAACTTATGAGTTCTTTGACAAGAATGGCTTCATGAAGTTTGATAGCCCAATCCTTTCAGGAAATGCGGCAGAAGATTCAACAGAACTCTTTGAAACTGACTACTTCGGAACGCCAGCTTACTTGAGCCAATCAGGTCAGCTTTACTTGGAAGCAGGAGCTATGGCCCTTGGCCGTGTCTTTGACTTTGGTCCAGTTTTCCGTGCTGAAAAATCAAAAACACGTCGTCACTTGACTGAGTTCTGGATGATGGACGCAGAGTACTCCTACTTGACACATGATGAGTCGCTTGACTTGCAAGAAGCTTATGTAAAAGCTCTTCTTCAAGGTGTTCTTGATCGTGCGCCTCAAGCCTTGGAAACCTTGGAACGTGATACAGAACTCTTGAAACGCTACATTGCAGAGCCATTCAAACGCATCACTTATGATCAAGCCATTGACCTCTTGCAAGAGCATGAAAATGATGAAGACGCTGACTACGAACATCTTGAGCATGGTGATGACTTCGGTTCACCACACGAAACTTGGATTTCAAACCACTTTGGTGTGCCAACATTTGTCATGAACTATCCAGCAGCCATCAAGGCCTTCTACATGAAACCAGTTCCTGGAAATCCAGAGCGCGTGCTCTGTGCAGACTTGCTTGCTCCAGAAGGCTATGGAGAAATCATCGGTGGGTCTATGCGTGAGGAAGACTACGATGCCCTTGTCGCTAAGATGGATGAACTTGGTATGGATCGTACAGAGTACGAATTCTACCTTGACCTTCGTAAATACGGTACTGTACCACACGGTGGATTTGGTATCGGTATCGAACGTATGGTAACCTTCGCAGCAGGAACAAAACATATCCGTGAAGCTATTCCATTCCCACGTATGTTGCACCGTATCAAACCATAAGAACAGGAAAACGCCCATGTGGCGTTTTTTTCATAGAAATCTCTGGAAGCGAAAGGAAATATTATTAGGTATAGTGGATTGAAATAAGACAAAAGCGGGTTTTTGCCCAGCCTTTAGTGCTCTTAGAGTTCGAGTCATAGCTAATCTTCTGAAGGTTTTAACAAATAATACTCTTCGAAAATCTCTTCAAACCACGTCAGCGTCGCCTTACCGTACTCAAGTACATCTTGCGGCTAGCTTCCTAGTTTGCTCTTTGATTTTCATTGAGTATAAGAAGAAAATTTTAGGTAAATTCCCAAACTAA
>NZ_VMLI01000017.1:0-30041 GCF_013276625.1 Streptococcus sp. 9903
TCAATTGGTTTTCCAGGTTCAAGTGGTTTTTCTGGTGTTGGCGGTGTTACTGGTACAAGTTTTTCATGTACTTTCAAGTTGAATACTTGTGTTGGATCTCCATCTGTTGGATCTTTTTCGTTATCAAATTTTTGATTATTTAATAAATCTTTATTTTCAACTACATATCCACGTTTTTCTAAGTCTGCAATCTTAGCTGTTACTGAATCAGTTGGAATTGCTGAATCAGTTGTTCCGTTATCAATACTTACTTTCTCAGCTGGTAATTCTACATCTGTTCCAGTTGTTGTATTGAATACTTTAACTACAGCTTTTTGTGGATCTGCCACGTACGTAATATCTGTGTTTGTTCCAGGTTCTGTTGGCACTGGTGGCACCTTGTATCCATTTTCTGGATTATTTGGATCAACTGGTTCTAACGGTTTATCTCCGATTTTTGGTGTATATCCAGGTACATATGGAATTACTGGTGTGCCAGGTGGGATTGGTTGTCCTGGTTCAGGATATACTGGTGTTCCAGGTTTAGTTGGATCGTTTGGATTATTTGGATATGGTTTTGGTGTCATATCCGTTCCTTCTGGTGGTTTTACACCTTCTGGTAGATTTGGTACCCAACTTCCTAATTTCGTGTACACCACTTTTTCAGTGATATTTCCTGAAGTATCTGGCACAGTTACTTCTTCTACAGAAGCTCTATCTGCAATATACCCTTCTAATTTCTCTGTTGGTACAGCCGTTAAGGTATTATCCGTACTTTCCCAATTTCCGTATGTGATTGCTCCTGTAACTACGTTATAGCTTGCTTTTCTTGTGAAGTGGGCTGTTTGTGTTACTGGGGCTTTTCCACTTGGCTCTTCTGGTCCATCCGCAGTTTCTTTCTTAAAGTAATTAATTGTACGTGTTACTTCTTTTTTAAGATCTGACTCTTTTAATCCTGTTTCTGGCCATTTTGGTCCATCTGGAATTTCTGGGTCGACTGGATCATTTGGAGTTGGCGGTTCTGTTACTTCTTTTGTACGCTCTTGTACTGTAATAGTATAAGACTGCGTTGGCTCTTTTCCGTCTAGATCCTCTTGGTCATCACCTTTTCTTGACTCTGGTGTTCCATTTGTAAAAGTATTGCTGACAATCTCATAACCTGCTTTTTTCAAGGCAGAAACTTTGGCATCAACGTCTGTTGATGGGAATTCTTCACCTACTTCTGTTTCGAGGTTAATCTTATGTTCTGGTAATTCTGTCACGCTATTATCAGCAGATTGTTTCATCACATGAACAACTGCTTTTGCTTTGGTGGCTTCCCCTTCTTCATAGACAAATGTTACAACCTTATCAGCTGAAGTCACTTCACCTGTGACAGCTGCTGAATCATTAGATAGACCATTATTTAATGATCTTTTTAGACGGTATTTTTTCTCACCTGTGTTAATTCCACGTAATTGCTTACTTGTTACATTGTAGCTTGTCCCAATAAGAACTTCTTTTTCTACGAAATAGGTACCATTCTCAGATTTTTCTCCGACTTTTTTAACTTCTTCATCAGGTAGTGGTATATCTTGTCCCTGTTCATCAACATAGCGAACTTTCACATTTCCAGACATAGCCGATCTTAATTCAGACGTCTTCTTACTCTTGTCAATTTTGTCTTTAATTTTTTTCTCTTCTTCTTCAGTAATCTTACCTTTTTCTTTTAATTTAGTAATAATACGTCTTGAGACTTCTTTTGACGGTTCTACTGTATCTTGGATTACTGAGAAATCGGCTAGGATCGGTAGGTTATATTGAAGTCTTGGACTTTGCATATTAACACCGACACGTTTTTCGTTTTCAGCAAACACTTGTATCTTGTAGGCTACGACATCTTTATCCAATGGAATATCTCCTGTTGAGAAGTAGCCACCTTTACCTAGTTTGTCCTTATCGCCACCAATTTCCTCAGTTATTTTTTTTGATAATTCAGCATCAGCTAGCACATTTGAACGTGTAACGTTATTTTTTTCAACAAAGGCGGCGGTGAATACTGCAAGACCATCTTCACCCTTCGAACGATATTTCGCAGCACTTTCATTAGTACCATATTTTGTATAGTCAGCTTCCGACATCTCAGTTGTTGGAGGTTGTTTAGTCGCTTCCATGTGTGAACCAAGGATTCTCACTTCTTTACTACCGTTTCTTGCTTCCGTGTAAGTATAGGCATTTGTGGATCCAATGGCAGATTTTAAGGCAGAGATTTCTTTGTTTAATTCAATTTTTTTATCTTCATTAGCATTTTCTCGTTCTGCTTCTTTAGCTGCTAGTCTAGCCTTTAACTCTTCACGATGTTTTGTTACTTTTTCTGGATCTGTTTGGAGTTCTAATTGGTCTGTATCTGCATGATAGATAATTTTTTTCGCAGTCGGTAATACAAAATCTAATAATTTATAGACGCGATCTGGGTCTTTACTTTTTACTGTTTTGTCTGGATTTTCTTCACTGGAGTTCATCCATGTTGGAGAGTTTTTTTGAAGTTCCCTATCCGTTATGTTCTTTAATTCATTATTGAGTTTATTGGCTACAGTTGCATATGAAACTGTAAAAACACTTCCCTCTTTAAATTTAGTTTTTACTTCCTTTAATTCATCCTTATCTATCGGTAGCTCGTATGTAACTTCCCCCTTTTTAGCGAGTTCTTGCTTAGCTTCCTCTTTCAAAGCGGCTAGTTCTTCTTTATTTTTTTTTTGGGCAGCTATAGATGGATATTTTTTCTTAAATTTGTCATTCGCAATAGTATTGACTTTTCTACCGTATTCATCTTTCAACAAATTCTTAATTAGGTTATTAACCCTACTTAAATTAACACCTTGTGCATAGCGTTCTTCATTCTCCACTACTCCGTCAATTCGGTTGATAGTGTGGTCATAGACAGTTTCTTCAGTTTGATTCTTTTTAATCGCTTTAACAACGATACGATAAGTCCCTTTCGACCCTTCAAAGTCTGAGATATATCCTGTTACAAACTCGATTTTCAAACGACTTCCATATGCCGTCGAAAAGGCCGTGAAGGTTTTTTCTATTCCATTGAATCCCTCAATATTGGGCGCGTGTTGGAGAATATCTTCCTTCTCTTTTACAGGTAAGGCAGCAAGATTAGCTTTGTTCTCCGAATTATTTGGTGTCTTTATATTAAACGTAGTGCCATCTTGTGCTTTATCAGTTCTGTTGGCGATAGTGCGTCCTTTGGCAAGCATCAACATGTAATTAAAACGACGATCTAGGGCTTGTTCGTGAAGAAAGATTTGGTCAAGGGCATTAGAACCAAGCATTCCCCCTTCTTGACGTTTGCCATCTTTGTCAATGTACCAACCAGTAAAGTAACCCTGCGCATTTTTCTTACCGATGGCAAATTTACCCGCATGTCCCTCTTTGTTGATAGCACGCCAACCACCGAAACTGTCTATTTCACGAATTTCACCATCTTGTAATTTCACGCCGTCTGCATCTTCACTGACTTTGCCGTTTTTAAATCTAAGCGCATCCCCAAGAGTATCCATGTTTCTCAAGTATGAACGCTCGTTGTTTTGGAAGTCATCCGGCATATTCTGGATAATCTTCCACATTTCTTCAACTGTAGCATCTTCGCCAGGATCATCAAATGTTAGATTGGCATTCTTATCATCCGCACCCTTTTCTCCAGCCTTAGGCACACGTACCCCAGGCTGATCGTCTTTTACTACGTCACCCTTACGATTGGCATCCAGTAAATCTGGATCAGTATCTGCTGGGTCTGAACCTCCCTCATTTCCAGAAGTCGGCTCTGATTCAGTTCCTGTAGCTCCATTCGATGGATTACTTGCGTCCCCATCAGCTAATTCTCTTTTACCACGAGTACGAGGTTTGGCACCTTCTGGAGTTACTAGCGGATTGTCAGCTACTGGAGCATTATAGGTGCTAGCTGCTGCATCAGTATGACTGAGGTCAGTCTTGTTTTCTGGCTCTCCAGTTCCAGGCTGTCCTGGATCTACCGAGCTTGCAGTCCTCTCAGCTCCCTTATCTGAGTCCACACCCTCAGCATGAGCAATCCCAGCTCCCATCAAAAGATAGAGCGCCCCAATGACAACACTGGCCGCACCGACACTCACTTTCCGAATACTATATTTTAATTGTTTTTCTGGATGATTCATTCTTACACTCCATATATATATATTGTGCCCTATTACTTCCTATATAATAGAATACAATTCATGAATATATTATACACCAGTCGGCTTGAAATTTCAAATTTTTTGAATGGAAGACTAGGAGATAGATGACTCTTTTTACTGAGACCAAAGCTAGGTTAGGAGTCCCTCATCAGTAAGCCAACACCAAAGATGAAGCCTCATCATCCTTGCCTTGTCGTGTGCATCTTATGGACTTACTTCCTTTTATCAGCAAGCTCAGCGCTGTGCTTTGAGACCTTTCCAGCTTGCTTTTGGATTTCCATTAACTTTTACACTTATTTCTTTAAAAATGAGACAATTTGACATTTTTTCTACTCTTTTTCTACTTTTTCCGAATAAATAGATAGAAGCATCGAATCTAGTGAGCCTAGATTAAAAAATGTGCTATAATGAAAGGAGAAGAAATATGACTGTACGTCATCCGGGCATTAGCCCGACCAATGACTTGGTTGCTAAGAAGATTTTCAGCAACCCAGAAATCACTTGTCAATTTATTCGCGATATGCTGGACTTGCCAGCAAAAAATGTGACCATTTTGGAGGGGAGCAATATTCACGTCTTGCCTTCCTTGCCCTATTCAGCACAAGATTTCTATACCAGTATAGATGTTTTGGCTGAACTAGATAATGGGACACAGGTTATCATTGAGATTCAGGTACATCATCAGAATTTTTTCATCAATCGCCTGTGGGCGTATCTGTGTAGTCAGGTCAATCAAAATCTTGAAAAAATTCGCCAACGAGAAGGTGATACTCATCAGAGCTATAAACACATCGCCCCCGTTTATGCCATTGCAATTGTGGACAGCAACTACTTCTCAGATGACTTAGCTTTTCATAGCTTTAGTATGCGAGAGGATACGACAGGTGAGGTTTTAACCATCACAAACAATGGACAAGAAAACCATCTAGTCAAGATGGCATTCTTGGAATTAAAAAAATATAGAGAAACCAGCAAAGACGAGGTTCGCAAACCCTGGTTGGAGTTTTTCGGGAATAAACCCTTTACCCAGCAACCCGAGCGAGCCATCAGCCAAGCAGACCAACTGCTAGACTACAAGAGCTGGTCCGAGGAGGACAGGAAAATGTTTAGTCAACTACGTATGCGCGAAGAACAAGCCTTGTTAGCGCAGGACTATGCCTTGGAACAAGCTGAAGAAAAGGGTTTGGAGCGGGGACTAGAGCGTGGGCGAGCTGAAGGCGGTTTCGCAATGTTAGCAAATCTAGTTCGCCAACATGTATTAAGCACTGAATTTGCCAGCCAACAGCTGGGTATGACTGTGGCTGAGTTTGAGGCACTGTTGAAAGAACATAAGTGAGAAATCTGTAAATATTACACGATACAAAAACAACTAAAAAGGATAGCTAAATTTCTTGATGTAAAGAGTTTGGCTATCTTTTTTGTTAGGAAAGTTTGAACTTTTCACTTTCTTTTCCGAATAAATAGATAGAAGCAGAGAATCTAGCAAACCTAGATTAAAAAATGTGCTATAATAAAAGGAGGAAAAGGATGATTCTAAGACATCCGGGCATTAGCCCAACTAACGATTTGGTTGCTAAGAAGATTTTTAGCAATCCAGAAATCACTTGTCAATTTATTCGCGATATGCTGGACTTGCCAGCCAAAAATGTGACCATTTTAGAGGGAAGCAATATTCACGTCTTGCCTTCCATGCCTTACTCAGTTCAGGATTTTTACACTAGTATAGACGTCTTGGCGGAGTTGGACAACGGTACTCAAGTAATTATTGAGATTCAGGTACATCATCAGAATTTTTTCATTAATCGTTTATGGGCTTATCTGTGCAGTCAGGTCAATCAAAATCTAGAAAAAATTCGTCAACGTGAAGGTGACACCCACCAGAGTTACAAGCATATCGCTCCTGTTTACGCCATTGCAATTGTGGACAGCAACTACTTCTCAGATGACTTGGCTTTTCATAGCTTTAGTATGCGAGAGGACACGACAGGTGAGGTTTTAACCATTACCAATAACGGACAGGAACATCATCTGGTTAAGATGGCTTTCTTAGAACTAAAAAAATATAGAGAAACCAGCAAAGACAAGGTTCGCAAGCCCTGGTTGGAGTTTTTTGGGAATAAACCCTTTACCCAACAACCAGAGCGAGCCATCAGCCAGGCAGACCAACTGCTGGACTACAAGAGCTGGTCCGAGGAGGACAGGAAAATGTTTAGTCAACTACGTATGCGAGAAGAACAGGCATTGTTAGCACAGGACTATGCTTTGGAACAAGCTGAGGAAAAGGGCTTGGAGCGTGGTCGCGCAGAGGGGATTGAACAGGGCATCGAAAAAGGTTTAGAACAAGGACTTGAACGTGGAAAACTTTTTGCCTTCCTAGATATGGTCCGCCAAGGTCTTCTGACTTCTGAGGTAGCCAGCCAGCAATTAGGCATGACTGTGGCTGAGTTTGAGGCACTGCTGGAAGAACATAAGTGAGAAATCTGTAAGCGTTATGCAATCTTAAAACAACCTAAAAAAGATAGCTAAATTTCTTGATAGAAAGAGTTTGGCTATCTTTTTTTACTTAATGTATTGCTATTTTCAGGAAAGTTTGAACTTTTCCCTTTCTTTTCCGAATAAATAGATAGAAGCATAGAATCTAGCAAATTAGATTAAAAAATGTGCTATAATGAAAGGAGAAAGAATATGACCTTACGTCATCCGGGCATTAGCCCAACTAATGACTTGGTTGCTAAAAAGATTTTTAGTAATCCAGAAATCACTTGTCAATTTATTCGCGATATGCTGGATTTACCAGCCAAAAATGTGACCATTTTGGAGGGAAGTAACATTCATGTCTTGCCTTCCCTGCCCTACTCGGCGCAGGATTTCTATACCAGTATAGATGTGTTAGCGGAGTTGGACAATGGCACTCAAGTTATCATTGAGATTCAGGTGCATCATCAGAATTTTTTCATCAATCGCCTGTGGGCTTACCTGTGCAGTCAGGTCAATCAAAACCTTGAAAAAATTCGCCAACGAGAAGGTGATACACACCAGAGCTATAAACACATCGCACCAGTATACGCTATCGCAATTGTGGACAGCAACTACTTCTCAGATGACTTAGCTTTTCATAGCTTTAGCATGCGCGAGGACACGACAGGTGAAGTCTTAACCATCACAAATAACGGTCAAGAAAACCATCTGGTTAAGATGGCTTTCTTAGAACTTAAAAAATACAGAGAAACCAGCAAAGACGAGGTTCGCAAGCCGTGGTTGGAGTTTTTCGGCAACAAGCCCTTTACCCAACAACCAGAGCGAGCCATCAGCCAGGCAGACCAACTGCTGGACTATAAGAGCTGGTCCGAGGAGGACAGGAAGATGTTTAGTCAACTACGTATGCGTGAAGAACAAGCCTTGTTAGCACAGGACTATGCTTTGGAACAAGCTGAGGAGAAAGGGTTGGAGAGAGGGCGTGCAGAAGGCGGTTTCGCTATGTTAGCAAATCTAGTTCGCCAACATGTATTAAGCACTGAATTTGCCAGCCAACAGCTGGGTATGTCAGTATCTGAGTTTGAAGCCTTGCTGGAAGATTATCACCAATAACGGTCAAGAAAACCATCTAGTAAAGATGGCATTCTTAAAACTAAACGTCTAATCACAGATTAAAGATGCTGGGTAAAAGTCTTCTCATAATAAAACGTTTGGTATCAATGTTTTATTATGAGAAGACTTACTTTTTTACTGAGATTGAATTTTTCCTAGACTCAACATCATATAAACCCCAAATTCAATCTGACCTGGTTTGAAGAGATTTTAGAAGCAGATAAGGTTTTACTAAAACTAAAAAAAATGATATAATCAAACTGATTAAATGTTTTAAAAATAAAGGAGAATTTGAATGTCTTACCAAGAAAATTACCAGAAATGGGTTGATTTTGCGGAGCTTCCCGACTACCTTCGTCAAGATTTAGAAAATATGGACGAAAAAACTAAGGAAGATGCCTTCTATACAAATCTTGAATTTGGTACTGCAGGGATGCGTGGCTTGATTGGTGCTGGTACAAATCGCATCAACATCTACGTTGTTCGTCAAGCTACTGAAGGATTGGCTCGTTTGATTGAGTCAAAAGGTGGAAACGAAAAAGAACGTGGTGTCGCAATCGCCTACGATAGCCGTCACTTCTCACCAGAGTTTGCCTTTGAATCTGCGGCAGTTCTTGCCAAACACGGCATCAAATCTTACGTATTTGAAAGCCTTCGTCCAACTCCAGAATTATCATTTGCAGTTCGTCACCTCAACTGTTTCGCGGGTATCATGGTCACAGCCAGCCATAACCCTGCACCATTTAACGGTTACAAGGTTTACGGTGAAGACGGTGGACAAATGCCTCCACACGATGCGGACGCTTTGACTACTTATATCCGTGCAATCGAAAACCCATTTGCAGTTGAAGTTGCTGATGTGGAAGCTGAAAAATCTTCTGGCTTGATTGAAGTCATCGGCGAAGCTGTCGATGTAGAATACCTCAAAGAAGTTAAGGACGTTAACATCAACCCAGCCTTGATTGAAGAATTTGGTAAAGACATGAAGATTGTCTACACACCACTTCATGGTACTGGGGAAATGTTGGCTCGTCGTGCTCTTGCCCAAGCAGGATTTGACTCTGTTCAAGTTGTTGAAGCGCAAGCAACTGCTGATCCAGACTTCTCAACTGTAAAATCTCCAAACCCAGAAAGCCAAGCAGCCTTTGCCCTTGCTGAAGAACTTGGTCGTCAAGTTGGTGCAGATGTTCTTGTGGCAACTGACCCAGACGCTGACCGTGTTGGTGTTGAAGTTCTTCAAAAAGATGGTAGCTACCTTAACCTATCAGGTAACCAAATCGGCGCTATCATGGCTAAATACATCTTGGAAGCCCACAAAAACGCTGGAACTCTTCCTGAAAATGCAGCGCTCTGCAAATCTATCGTATCAACTGACTTGGTAACGAAGATTGCTGAAAGCTACGGCGCAAGCATGTTCAACGTTTTGACAGGTTTCAAATTTATCGCTGAAAAAATTCAAGAATTCGAAGAAAAACACAATCACACTTACATGATGGGATTTGAAGAAAGCTTCGGTTACTTGATTAAACCATTCGTACGTGATAAAGATGCTATCCAAGCTGTTCTTGTCGTTGCTGAACTTGCTGCCTACTACCGTTCACGTGGTTTGACCCTTGCTGACGGTATCGAAGAAATCTACAAAGAATACGGCTACTACGCAGAAAAAACAATCTCTGTTACCCTTTCGGGTGTCGATGGTGCTGAACAAATCAAAGCGATTATGGCTAAATTCCGTAATAATGCTCCAAAAGAATGGAACGCAACAGCTATCACTGTCGTAGAAGACTTCAAGGCACAAACTGCTACTGCTGCTGACGGAACTGTTACAAACTTGACAACTCCTCCAAGTGATGTGTTGAAATACACACTTGCTGACGGTTCATGGATTGCCGTTCGCCCTTCAGGGACAGAACCAAAAATCAAGTTCTACATTGCAGTTGTAGGGGAAACCAACGAAGAATCACAAGCTAAGATTGCTAATATCGAAGCAGAAATCAATGCTTTTGTAAAATAAAGACCTAAAAAGATGAGACCAACCAATCTCATCTTTTTTTCGTATCAAATCTAAGCAATTTTAGAAACTTTATGGCATACTAGACTTATAAATGAAAGCGAGGTAATCTCATGGAACAATTTTTAGATAACATCAAAGACCTTGAAGTCACTACAGTTGCGCGTGCGCAAGAAGCTCTTGATAAAAAAGAAACTGCAACTTTCTTTATCGGTCGCAAAACTTGCCCTTACTGCCGTAAATTTGCAGGTACATTGGCTGGTGTCGTAGCTGAAACCAAAGCTCACATTTACTTCATCAATAGTGAAGAACCAAGCCAACTCAATGAATTGCAAGCATTCCGCTCACGCTACGGAATCCCAACTGTACCAGGATTTGTTCACGTTGCAGATGGACAAATCAATGTCCGTTGCGACTCTTCAATGTCAGCACAAGAAATCAAAGATTTCGCAGGATTGTAAAAAATCAGCTAACAAGTCTTAAAATCACAAAAACGCATAATGTAAGGTGCAAAAACCTTGATATTATGCGTTTTATTGTTCCTAAAACAGTTACATCAGCGTTTCGTTACAGCACATTTTAATTTTGGAAGTCAAATCAATTTTTAACAATGGTTTAGAAATCACAGTGGGCTATTCCATATTCAATTATCCAGATTCAATCGCTATTATCGTTTTCCTAGATTACAAAAAAACTACGTTTTGCTAATCAAAACGCAGTCTCAGCCACTATTTTATCTTACTGTCCTTCTTTTACTTCTTTGGTTGCTACATCTTCTCCAAACCATTTTTGGCTGATTTCTTGGAACTTGCCGTCCTTGTAAAGACTAGAAAAAGCTTCATTTATCTTCTTAACCAGAGTTGTATCTTCCTTACGGGCTCCAACCGCAAAAGCTTCTGTTTCTAGTCCAACTGTAAAGACATTATAATCGTTTAAAACACCTTCTGCTTCTAAATAATAGTTTGCATAGACACGGTCAATCAATAGACCGTCAATTCGATCGTTTTTCAAATCAATCAAGGCTTCATTAAAGGTTTGGTATTGATTCGCTTCCTTATTAGCGACAATATCCTTTAAAATCGCTGGGTTTGCTTCAAAGTCCGCATAACCAGATGAACCGGCTTGAGCTCCTAATGTCTTTCCAGCCATATCCTTTGCAGTCGTGATACCAGATGATTTCTTCGTAACCAATACCTGCTCATTCTTCATATATGAGTTACTGAAAGCTACCTTTTCACGGCGTTCGTCTGTAGCGGAATAGCCATTCCAAATCAGATCAATCGTTCCTTTTGTCAATTCAGCTTCTTTCAAATCCCAATCAATCGGTTGCCAATTTACTGTAATTCCGTATTTTTCAAAAACAGCTGTAGCTAAATCAATATCAAATCCTGCATAAGAACCATCTTTCTGAGCAAATCCCATTGGAACAAAAGTGCTATCAAATCCAATAGTAATAGACTTGTTAGACTGGTACTTAGACCAATTGTCTCCACTAGTTTCGCTAGTATTTTTCCCACAAGCTACTAAGAACAAAGCAGTCATCAGACTGACTAATACAAGCATCCATTTTTTCATCCATTTTTCCTCCTATTTAGGTTCTACTTTCAATAATACATCTGCGATATTTTCCGCGAACTGCAAATCGTGGGTTACCACAATCTGGGTCATCCCAAGTTCCCTATTTTGCAAGATTAGTTTTTCCACTTCCAAGCGCAATTCTGGATCTAGGGCAGAAGTTGGTTCATCGTAGCCAATGATTTCTGGGTCAATCATCATAGCACGCGCCAAAGCCACCCGCTGCTTTTGCCCACCAGATAATGAAAATGGATAGGCATCTGCATGCCCTGCCAGTCCTAACTGTTCCAAGAGTCCACTCGCCTTCTTCTCAGCTTCTTCCTGCTTCATCCCCATGGTCTTCACAGGCGATAAAGTCAAATTGTCCAAAACTGATAAATGAGGGAACAGTTGAAAATCTTGGAAGACAAATCCCAGTAGGTTTCGCTTCTGCAATTCATCCAGCTCTAAAGGTTGTCCATTATAAAAGATTTGCCCTGAATCAATGGTTTCAAGACCCGCAAGCATACGTAAAAGAGTTGTCTTACCGCCACCGGAAGGCCCAACGATAGCCAGGATTTGCTTTTCAGGAATACTTAGACTGAAATTAGATAAAATTTGCTTTTCACCAAATCCCTTATTGATATTTCGTAATTCTAACATGGCAGCCTCCTATCTATAATAACTATACTTCTTCTCAACTTTTTTAGAAATAATTGTCACAATCCCAATCAAAATCAAGTAAATGGCTCCTGCCAAGAACATGGGAACCAGACTGGCGTCACGGTTGGCAGCTGTTCGACTAGCCAAGATAAGGTCTGAAATTCCAAGAGCATAGACCAAAGAAGTATCCTTGACCAAACTCATAACTTCATTAAAGACACTAGGAAGAACGATCTTGGTCACTTGGGGCAAGATAATATAGCGCACTGTGGCAAAGGGACTAAACTTCAAGACCTTGGCAGCCTCATACTGTCCTCTTGGAATAGTGTCAATTCCTCCACGGAAAATTTCTGCAAAGTAAGCTGCATAGTTGAGAACAAAGGCAATAATGGCAGCAGGAAGGCGGTCTAAACGAATCCCAATACTTGGAAGCACATAATAAATAAAAATCAGTTGCAAGAGTAAGGGGGTGCCACGCATAACCCAGATGTAAATGTTAATCAGATAATGGAGGGGCTTCCAATGGACTTGCAAGGCAAAGGCAATCAAAACGCCCAAAGGAATCGAAAATAGCAAGACCAGTGCAAAGACCTGTACAGTCGTGCTCGCACCATTCAGTAAACTCGGTAATATCTCAAATAAATAAGACATACTGCACCTCCTAAAAGTAATTGTTCCTATTATAGCATGAATAAACAAAATAACCAACCATTTTTGTAAAAAAATTCTATCATATACAAATAAAAACCGTAGCTATCAAAAGAGATAAACTACAGTTCTATATGTTTAAACATTCTTACAATCTCTCAAACAGTTCTTGCATTTGCACATCATCTGGAATCAGTTTTAAGTAAGCTTGTGCATTAACTTTTGCTTCCTCAAAGTAGCCCAATTCACGCAAGAGGTAGATATAGTGTTCCAGAAACTCTGGATTGTCCTTTAAATCTCCTGCCAACTCTTGGTAAAGCTCATAGGCAGTATCCAAATCGTCCATTTCTTGATAGGAACGAGCAATCATCCACTTGGTCAAGAGATTTTCTGGCTCTTCGCTCTGCAAGTCTATAATATCCTCATAACGCTCCTGCTCCAGATAAATAGTTGCTAGACGGAGTAAGATTTCTTCCGTATCCTCAGCATCTTCTTTAGCAGTAAGGAGATAATTTTCTGCCCCACTAGCATCATGCAATTCATAAGAGAATTGTGAAGCAGCTAGCAAGAGGCGAGTTTCAAAGGGATTTTTCTCTAAGCCTTGCTTAGCGATACGCAGGGCTTCTTGAACTTGATGTTCCTTATGTAAGGCCTGACTGTACCCATACTCATATCCTTCAAAATCAGGAGAAATGGTATCAAGCTGCTTAAAGTAGAGGGTGGCTTTTTGATATTCTTCTTGATCAAAGTAAAGACTGGCCAGCTCAAAAGCTGTTAGGTCATCGTATTCTAACTCCAGAGCTTTTTCTAAAAACTCAGTAGCCGTTTCAAATTTCCCTAACTGGGCATAGGCAAAGCCAATTCGTTGATAGGTAGAAATGCCTGTTTGCTCATAAATAGTACGATTATCTAACTGGGCATAGCCTTGAATAGCTTCTTGGTAATTTTCCAACTCACTATCCAACTCTGCTAAGCCCAATATCAAGAGAGGATCCTCTGAGTAAGTCAAGGCCTCCAATAATTTCTCACGCGCCACATCTGTCAAACCTTCCAGCTGGTAAAGGTCTGCTTTAAGCGCCAAAGCCGAAATATACCAGTCACTGTCAGCTTGGATTTCCTCTAGATAGGCAAAGGCTTCTTCTATTTGACCATCCTCGCTAGCGATTGCTGCTAGATTAAGATGAACCTCTGGAAAGTCCTCTACGATTTTCAGGTAAATTTCCTTGGCCTGAGGATAAAAACCAATCCCTTCAAGATAAGTTGCCAACTCATACAGAAGGTCACTTGGATCATTTTCTAAAGCTTTGACGAAATAATGTTCTGCCTTGGCTAAATCTTGCTCCTCCAAAGCCTGTAACATCTGTTGACTATTGTTCACTCTTGACTTCCTCGCCCTCTAATTCATATAGACCACTGACTACCTTATACCATTCGAAAATGGCTGAAATGACAACCTTAGCAGAGGCATAAACCGGAATACCAAGTAAAACTCCCCAGATACCAAACATAGATCCTGAAGTTAACAAAACAAAGAGAACATTAATGGGATGGATGTTTAATTGACTTCCCAAAATCAATGGAGAGACAAAACGGCCTTCAATAGTTTGTTCTACGATAAAGACAATCACTACTTTCAAAAGCATGACTGGACCAGCAATCAAGCCCAGAACTAAGGCAGGAAGCATGGCTAGGAAGCTACCAAGATAAGGAACCAGATTTAGAATACCGGCAGTAACACCCAGCGTAACCGCATAGCGTAGACCAATGATCTTGAAGAAGATCATAAACATTACTGCAACAATAATAGCCACTGTCACTTGCCCTCGAACATAGTTGGACAACTGTTGATTCACATCTGACAAAACTTGTCCTACAGGTTCTTTCAATTTTGTTGGCATGAATTGGGTCAAATAGTTACGCAAGTCTTTCCCATCACGCAAGAGATAAAAGAGCATGAAAGGAACGATAATCAAGGCAACAATCACTTGAGATGCCCCGCTAATAAAGGCGCTCACCCAGTTGACTGCCTGAGATGAAACCTTACTTGCCCAAACTGTAGCCTGGCTAGAGAAGTTTGTCAAAACTTGTTCTAACTGAGGCCTGAAATCATCTGGTAAACGCTTGGTTACCAAATCATCAATAACCCTATCTGCATCTTCAAGATAGATTGGTACATTTCTTGCGAATGTCAAAACCTGACGTTGCAGATTTGGAATGGCGACTGCCAAGCCCCAAATGATAAAGAGAGCTATGATGACAAAGACAATGCTGATGGCTATGACGCGATTAACCTTACGCTTCTCCATCCAATCAACAATAGGATTCAGTAAATAGTATAGTAAACCAGATAGAATGACTGGCAACATCACAACTGCTAAAAAGTCTAAAACAGGTGAAAATAGAAAACTAATCTTACTTAAAATAAAAAGATTCAATCCCAATAATAAGGTTACTAAAAATACCGTAATGGCCTTGTTATCTAAAAACCACTTAAAAAACCAAGATAGGCTAAAATGTTTCTCTTTTTGCTCCATAAATACTTCCTTTCTATCGTTCTCTCATTATACCATTTTTGAAGTAAAATAACTCTTTTTTTAAGTGCTTATACTCTTCGAAAATCAAATTCAAACCACGTCAGCTTCGCCTTGCCGTACTCAAGTACAGCCTGCGGCTAGCTTCCTAGTTTGCTCTTTGATTTTCATTGAGTATTACATGGAGACAGCGACATAAAAAATCTCCTCAAAAGAGGAGATTCAATTATTCTTGAATATGACGGTCTAAGTTCTTCTGATAATCAGCATTTGATTTGGCTTTTTCATCAGCAAATTTCTTACGGAACTCATCCATTTCTTTAGACGTTACAATCTTGTCTTGTAATTTTTGGTACTTGTAGCTGTGTTCACTTGTCTTATCACCTACCCAACCATCTGCACCGCTACCTGGAACTTTCTTCGTTATTAGCATTTGGGCACCATCTGAGTATACAGGAATAACCAAGGCACTATCTGTTAACCAAGCTTGTGCTTTAGCATATTTAGAATAACGTTTTTGCAGATCTGTTTTCTCACCACTAGCATCCGTAATTAACTCTTTAAACTTATCTAAACCAACAGCTTTGATTGCCGGATTATCTGTACCTGGTGCTACACCAAGTGCTCCTAGAAGAGTTGGACCAGATGTTGGATCAAATACATCTAAATAGGTTGATGGATCTGCATAATCAGGACTCCAACCACTATTTACATTGATATCCCAATCAATATTGTCAGTTGATGTTGCAAATACTGTCATATTTCCCAATTCATCATCAGAAACTTGTTGAATGTCAATCACTATATTTTCAGAGCCTAAGGCTTCCTCAATGGATTGTTTATAAGATTGGGCTTGACGAATAAAATCTGTCTGAGTAGAGGAAACTGGAAGGTCTAAATGAACGGGGAACTGTACTCCATCGGCTTGAAGTGTTTTCTTAGCAACTTCAAATTTAGCTTTAGCCTTGTCTACATTATGAAGTGAATCTTGTGCATCATCAAAACTCACGTCTTTCCAAGCGTTATCTAACTTATCCAGTTCTGCCTTAGCTACTTGCCCAAACGACTGTTCTCCAACTTGGACAAATGTTGGAGGGGTAAAACTTGTACGTAATTTACGAGGTGCCACTTCGTCCCCAAATACTTGAGATACTGCAGCCGTACGATCTGCTGCGAAAGCCAAGGATTGACGGAAATCTTTATTCAACAAAGCCTTTTTAGTGGATGATTTTTCCGCATCACTTGTTTTAGCAGTATGGTTATAAGCTACACGATCAATATTAGTAGACATATAGAATACGCCACCTCTTTGTTGACCATATACAATATTATCCTTGTACTTTTCTTTTAGACGTTCATAGTTGGCAGAGTTTTTAAAGAGTGGAGCAGCTGGATAATGTCCCTCATCAAAACCTCGTCCAAGAGAATCGGCATCCTGACCATCAAAGAAAGACAATTTAATATCATCAATAAAGACATTTTGCTTATCCCAATAGTTTTGATTTTTGGTCATCTCAATGGAAGATTTAGATGTCAATCCCTTGAGGAGGTAAGCACCATTATAAAGAATGCTTGTTACATCAGTCGCCTTCCCAAAGTCATCTCCTTTAGAAGCCAAAAAGTCCTCGCTAATTGGGGCAAGAACGCCCATTGTTGTCTTGGAATTCCAGAAAGATTCTGGATGATTCAAAGTGTAAACAACCGTATAATCATCTGTCGCTTTTACACCAACAGTAGAGAAATCTGTTGTTTTCCCATTGACATAATCGTCCAAACCTTGAACTGAGTCTTGAACCAGATAAAGAGCCTGTGATTTCTTATCAGCTGCGTGCTTCAGACCAGTTACAAAGTCCTGAGCTTTGACTTCACCATACTCTTCGCCTTCATTGGTATACCATTTGACACCCTGACGGATTTTATAGGTATAGGTCAAACCATCTTTTGAAACAGTCCAATCTTCTGCAACTGATGGAATCAGATTCCCATATTGGTCATTTTCAAGTAGACCGTCAATAACGTTCCCTGTGACCTGTTTTGTACTCTTGTTACCAGAAACTGTATAATCCAGAGTCGTAGGGTCTGTAGAGAAGACATAGGTATAGGTAACAGGTTTAGTAGCATCTTTACCACCTGTTGAACACGCTGCTAGCATAGCCGCCGAGAGTATAGCTACACCAGCTGCTAGAAAAACTCGTTTTTTCATATTAAGGACTCCTTTAAACATTTTATGAATTCATTATAGCACTTTTAAGAAGAAAAGTAAGGAAAACAATCTCGATATTATTATATTTTTCAAAAAACCAATCAATTATTTTTTAAAGTGCTTACATCTAATTGGATGTCTTTAATTGGCTTGTTTTTGTGATATAATAGTCTTATCTTTATATAGAGGTAACGTTATGAAAGAAACTGTTTATTTTGGAACTTACACACGTCGTACTTCCCAAGGGATTTACAAGGCAGACTTTGATACAGAAACTGGTCAGCTTTCAAATCTAGAACTTTTTGCAGCTGAGCCAAGTCCAACCTACCTTGCCTTTGACCAGCACCAACATTTATACACCGTTGGTAGTCAAGACGATAAGGGGGGAATTGCAGCCTATCAAACTGACGGGACTTTGTTAAATCATGTTGTTGAGGAGGGAGCCCCCCACTGTTATGTTGCTGTTGATGAAAAGCGTGATTTGGTTTACGCAGCCAACTACCACAAAGGACAGGTCCTTGTTTATAAACGTCAGGAAGATGGTCGTCTTCTACTTAGTGATGTAGATCAACACAGGGGCCAAGGTCCACATGAAAATCAAGCATCTCCTCATGTTCACTATACAGATTTAACACCTGACCACTATCTAGTGACTTGTGACTTGGGAACTGACCAAGTCATCACCTATGACCTTGATCAAGAAGGGAAATTATCTAAACTCTATACCTACAATAGTATTCCTGGAGCTGGTTCTCGTCATATCGTTTTCCATAACCACTATAAAATCGCTTATCTCATTTGTGAACTCAATAGTACTATCGAGGTTTTAATCTACGATGGCGTTGGTGAATTTGAACGCATGCAAGTTATTTCAACTTTACCAGAAGCTTACGAAGGCTTTAATGGAACTGCTGCTATTCGTCTCTCAAAAGATGGTAAATACCTCTACGCTTCTAACCGTGGTCATGATTCTATCGCAGTATATACCATCCTTACGGATGGTAGCTTAGAGTTGCTAGAAATCGTTCCAACACATGGTCAGACCCCACGTGATTTTGATTTGACACCAGACCAAAAATTTCTCATTGCTGTCCACCAAGACTCTGACAATGCAACTGTCTTTAAACGTAATTGTGACAATGGTCGTCTAGCAGAACTCTCCAACGACTTCCATGTTCCAGAAGCGGTCTGCATCCGTTTTGCTCCTTAATACTCTTCAAAAATCTCTTCAAACCACGTCNNTCTATCCACAACCTCAAAACTGTGTTTTGAGCAACCTATGGCTAACTTCCTATGTTTGCTTTTTGATTTTTATTGAGTATAAAACACCATAAAAAAATGAACTTGGAATTTTCAAGTTCATTTTTTTCTTATAGTCTATTTCCGACATTTATACGGTTAATGGCACGTTGCAGTGCAATCTTCGCACGACGTTCTTGGTCAATCAAGTGTTTGTCTTGTGCTTCTTCAATTGCACGTTCTGCACGAAGTTTGGCACGTTCTGCACGACTGATATCGATATCACGAGCACGTTCTGCAGAGTCAGCGACGATTGTAATCATATCATTGGCAATTTCAATAACACCGCCGTTTACTGCAATCCAGTTCACGTGATCTTCATCATCAATACGTTTTACCTTTACTTCATCAACTGCTAAAACCGCAATCATATTTTCATGTCGTGGCAAGATCCCCATCTCACCATCCAGAGTTCGAACCGATACATAGCTGGCATGGTGATCATAGACGAGACCATCTGGTGTCACGATCTGGACAGTTAACTGAGCCATAGATCACCTCTTAAAATCCCATTTTTTCAGCTTTTGCAATCACATCTTCGATAGAACCTACACCACGGAAGGCATCTTCTGGCAAGTGGTCGTATTTACCATCAAGGATTTCCTTAAAGCCACGTACAGTTTCAGCAACTGGAACATAAGAACCTGGCTGACCAGTAAATTGTTCTGCAACGTTGAAGTTTTGTGACAAGAAGAACTGGATACGACGGGCACGTGCAACCAAGGTCTTTTCTTCATCAGAAAGCTCATCCATACCAAGGATAGCAATGATATCTTGCAATTCATGGTAACGTTGGAGAACGCGTTTTACTTCAGCAGCAACTGCATAGTGCTCTTCTCCAACGATTTCAGGTGCCAAGGCACGTGAACTTGAAGCAAGTGGGTCAACGGCTGGATAAATACCCAATTGTACCAACTTACGTTCCAAGTTAGTTGTTGAATCTAAGTGAGCAAAGGCTGTTGCTGGCGCAGGGTCAGTATAGTCATCCGCTGGCACATAGATAGCCTGGATAGAGGTTACAGAACCCTTCTTGGTTGATGTAATACGTTCTTGCAATTGACCCATTTCCGTAGCAAGTGTTGGTTGGTAACCAACGGCTGATGGCATACGACCCAAAAGGGCAGATACTTCTGAACCAGCCTGAGTGAAACGGAAGATATTATCAATAAAGAGAAGCACATCTTGGCCTTCTACATCACGGAAGTATTCAGCAATTGTCAAACCAGTAAGGGCAACACGCATACGTGCTCCTGGTGGCTCATTCATCTGACCAAATACCATGGCTGTTTTCTCGATAACGCCTGATTCTTTCATTTCCCAGTAAAGGTCATTCCCCTCACGAGTACGTTCCCCAACACCAGTAAATACTGAAATACCACCGTGTTCTTGGGCAATGTTGTGAATCAATTCTTGGATTAAGACGGTTTTACCAACTCCGGCACCACCAAAAAGTCCAACCTTACCACCTTTAAGGTAAGGGGCAAGAAGGTCGATAACCTTAATCCCTGTTTCAAGGATTTCAGAAGAGGTAGACAACTCATCAAAAGTTGGAGCTTTTTTATGAATTGGCTGACGCTCTGCGTCTTCTGTAAAAGGAGCTTCCAAGTCAATGGTATCTCCCAAAACGTTGAAGACACGTCCCAAAGTTTCTTTACCTACTGGTACAGAGATTGGACGACCTGTGTCCAATACTTCCATTCCACGAGTCAAGCCATCTGTTGATTCCATGGCGATAGTACGGACCATACCATCTCCCAACTCCAAGGCTACTTCAAGGACGATTTTTGTTTTTCTTTCGTCATTTTTGTAGACGACAAGTGCATTGTTAATCTCAGGAAGTTTTTCCCCTGCTGCAAACAAGACGTCTACAACGGGACCGATAACCTGAGCAATTTTACCTGAACTCATCTCCTTCTCCTATTCTATATAAGATACTGTCGGCTCCTAGCTCAACTAGGTCCTAAGTTCATTTTCATACGAGCTGGACTAGAGCCTATTCTAAGGCACTAGCTCCTGCTACGATTTCTGTAATTTCTTGTGTAATCGCCGCCTGTCTGGCACGGTTATACTGAATTGTCAAATCATTGATGACTTTCTTAGCATTATCAGTCGCTGTTTGCATGGCTGTCATACCAGCAGCATTCTCAGCTGTCTTGGCATCGATAATGGCACCGTAAATCATACTTTCTGCAAACTGTGGCAACAATTGCTCCAAAATTTCTTCTCGGCTGGTTTCCAATTCAAAGGTCAAGCTATATTCTTCATCCGCTTCATTTGGATCCAAGTCAACAATCGGAAGCATTTGTTCCACACGCATTTGACTGGTTAGCGTATTGACATGGTGGTTGTAGCAAACATAAAGCTCATCAAAGAGTTCATTTTGGTACATTTCAACAGTTTTTGAAATAATCTTACGAACTTGATCAAAGCTAGGCTGATCCGTCAAGCCACGTAATTCATAAAGTGGTTGAATACCACGAGCCTTAAAGAAATCAGCTCCCATTCCACCGATACAGATCATTTCAAAACCTGTACCGTCTGGGTGGTATTCTTCTTTCAACTCCATAACGGCTTTCAGAATAGAAGAATTATACCCTCCAACCAAACCGCGGTCTGAAGTGATGACGATGTAGCCTGTCTTCTTCACAGGACGACTAATCAACATGGGATTAGTTGAACCACCAGCTCCATTACCATGAAGGATATCTGTCAAGAGCTTGCGAACCTTCTGAGCGTAAACTTGGAAGTTGCGAGCTGCTTCTTCAGAGCGACCAAGCTTAGCAGCCGATACCATTTGCATGGCATTAGTGATTTGACTCGTATTTTTTGTTGAGGCGATTTTTGTTTTAATATCATTTAGAGATACTGCCATCTGACACCTCTATTCTTATTGGAAGCTGGTTTGATTGAGAAACTCTGTAATCGCAGCATCCAAGACTGCTTCTTCTGGCAAGTCTTTTGTATCACGAATGGTTTCTAAAATCTCTGGATGTTGAGCATCAAAGAAGGCATGGAACTCTTCCTCAAAACGAACAATATCATCTACTGGAACAGTATCCAAGAAACCATGTGTCAAAGCATAGAGAATGGTTACTTGTTTCTCAACAGGTAATGGTTTGTGAACAGGTTGTTTCAAGACCTCAACGGTACGACGTCCACGGTTCAATTTAGCCTGTGTTGCCGCATCCAAGTCAGAACCAAACTTAGTGAAGGCTTCCAACTCACGGTATGAAGCAAGGTCGATACGAAGTGTACCAGCAACCTTCTTCATGGCTTTGATTTGTGCAGAACCACCTACACGTGATACAGATGAACCCGCATCGATGGCTGGACGAATACCCGCATTGAAGAGACCATCACCAAGGAAGATTTGTCCATCAGTGATTGAAATCACGTTGGTTGCGATATAGGCAGAGATATCTCCTGCTTGTGTCTCGATAAATGGTAGGGCTGTAATAGATCCACCACCAAGTTCATCAGAAACTTTAGCTGAGCGCTCAAGCAAACGGCTGTGAAGGTAGAAAACATCCCCTGGGAAGGCTTCACGACCTGGAGGACGACGAAGCAAGAGAGACAGTTCACGATAAGCTACCGCTTGTTTTGAAAGATCATCATAAACGATCAAAACATGCTTCCCTTGGTACATAAATTCTTCCGCCATGGCAACCCCAGCATAAGGAGCTAGGAAGAGCAATGGAGATGGTTGTGAAGCAGAGGCTGTCACAACGATTGTGTAGTCCAAGGCACCGTACTGACGAAGTGTTTCTACTTGCGTACGAACTGTTGATTCTTTTTGTCCAATTGCGACATAGATACAGATCATATCTTGATCTTTTTGGTTCAAGATTGTATCAATCGCAATGGTTGTTTTCCCTGTCTGACGGTCACCGATAATCAACTCACGTTGACCACGACCAATCGGTACAAGGGCGTCAATAGCTTTCAAACCAGTTTGCAATGGTTCTGAGACTGACTTACGTTGCATGACACCAGGAGCTGGCGCTTCTACTGGACGAGTTTTATCAGTGTGGATTTCTCCCAGACCATCAACCGGACGACCAAGTGGATCCACAACACGACCAATCAGACTTTCACCTACTGGGACTTCCATGATTTTACCTGTACGGCGGATTGTATCGCCTTCACGGATATCTGTAAAGTCACCTAGGATGATAATACCAACGTCTGTTGACTCCAAGTTTTGAGCCATACCATAAGAGCCGTTTTCAAAAATCAACAACTCTCCACTCATGGCATTTTCAAGGCCGTGAGCACGCGCGATACCGTCCCCGATATAGGTTACAACACCTGTTTCAGTCACATCAAAATTGGGTTTGAAATTTTCAATTTGTTGCTTAATTAAAGCGCTGATTTCTTGTGCGTTAATTGCCAAAAGAACACCACTTTCTATTTCAAATTTTCTTTAACAACTTTAAGTTGTTGTTTAATACTCACATCAATTGTCTTGTGATTGGCAAAAATGACAAAACCACCAATGAGACTTTCATCGATTTGTTCTTTTACACTCCTTACTTTCAGAGACATTTTTTTCTCAATCAAAGGGAGCAAGCGACTCTTTTGTTCATCTGTTAAAGGATGAGCTGAAGTAATCGTCACTTCAAATCGATTTGTTTCTTTTTCAAGTCGGTTCAAGCAATCTACAAGCACATCATAAAAAAGATTTACTCTGTGATTGTAGGCCAGAACCTGGATAAAGTTTTGTAATAAAGGTGACACAGAGTCTTGGAAAAAAGCAATCGTTTTTTTCTTGTCAGACTCATCTACTGTCACTTTTTTTAAAAAAGAAGGTAAACCTGTTTCTTCAGCAACTTGCTTGATTTGAGTCAAGTCTGAAAAGATACGGGCTTCTTCTCCTTTTTCAAGTACCAATTGGACAAAAGGCATGCTGTATTTTTCAATTACCTTTACTGTTTTCTTGTCCATTAAGCTTCTCCTAGCTGATCGATATACTGATCAATGAGTTCTTTATGGGCATGACCGTCAAGGTTTTGTGAGATGATTTTACCAGCTAGGCTGATGGTCAAATCTGCTACCTCACCCTTAACGCTTTGTAAAGCTTCAGCTTTGTTTTGAGCAATTTCTTGGTTTGCTTTTTCTTTTAAGCGTCCTGCTTCTAGTTTAGCATCTACTAAAATACTAGCCTTACTTTTCTCAGCTGTTGCTTTCGCATTCTCAATGATTGCCTTGGCTTCTTTACGGCTACCAGCCAATTCATCTTCGCGTTTTTGAGCCAATACTTCTGCTTTTTGACGGGCTTCTTCAGCACTGTCAATATCAGTAGCAATTTTTTCAGCTCTTTCTTCGAAAATGCCTGTAATATTAGACCATGCAAATTTTTTAATCAAGACTAGCAAAAGAATAAAAGAGCCAGTGATTAAAATAAAATTACCAATCAATTCACCTACTGTTACGTGCATCAGTTACTCCTTTCTATTCCTCTTCAATATTAATCTTATTCCCTAAATACACAGATGTCAAAAGAGTAAAGACATAAGCTTGGATGCAGGAAATAAAGACAGAAAATGCAGTCCAAGCCAAATTAGCTCCAAAGGCTACTGGATACCAATAAATAGCTTGGTGGGAAAGAAGAAGTAACAAACTCGTCATGACCTCTCCTGCAAAGATATTCCCAAAAATCCGCAAAGCCAAAGATAAGAAGTTTGTAAATTCTTCCAAGATATTCATCGGTATGACAAAAACAGGACTCATAAAAGATTTTATACTTTTTTTAAATCCACGACGACGAACGCTTTCTATATGTGTCAACAAAATGACAAGAAAAGATAAGGTTAAGTCATACTGTAAATTAGCGGTTGGCGAACTCCACCAGTTAGTCCCATCGATCGTTTGAAGCTTTGTCATTAAGCCAAGGTTATTGGCAATCACCATGAAAAGAAATAAACAAAGGAAAAAGAGTGAGTAATCTTTCATGTAGCGCGAACCAATGTTAGGTTCTGTAAATCCAATAACAAAGTCATAGACATACTCAAGTACATTTTGCTTTCCTTTGGGTTTCAAGGTCATATTGCGGCTTGCCCAATAAATAAAGACAAAAATAACTCCCACAATCAACAAGGTCATGGCTAACATAGTCAGATTGAAGATAACAGGACCAATAGAGATGATTGGATTAATACTTTCTTCCATCTAAAATCCTCCCTTTTCTTCTCGTTCCATGTATTTATTTGATAATAAATGAGAAGACAAGAGTTACAAAGAAAGTTCCTTCAATAAAGGCAACACCTAAAAACATCAAACTACGAAACTCAGAAAGCATATCTGGTTGGCGTGCTACTGATTTAAACAGTCCATTCATCAATAAACCTTCACCGACAGATACGCCCATACAGGCAATACATAAGCCTAAAAATGTTAAATTCATAACGAATTCTCCTTTAAAATAAAATTTACTTACTTAGTGTAGTCCTAAAATTTAAATTTGTCAACTTTTTTTGCACATTGGAAGCGTTTAATGAAAATTACTTCCATTTTCTTTCGTATTTCACTCTATTCTGAAAAGCTTGTGTATATTTACTGAAGCTAGCAAGTCTTACCTGTAAATTTAATGAAAGCAACACAAAATCCGAGAGGGGAATCTCGGATTAAGGTCAATTTAAAAAAATAGAGAGTGTTAAGTTTAAATATAGGATTTCAAAATATCGACGGCATCGCTTCTTTTCTTAACCTGATAGGACTTGATTACCAATTTCTCAGCTGTCATTGCATTGTACCCAATATTGCCCAGAAAGACACAATTTGTAGGATTTAACTGGTATTTATCAAGAATCTCCTTCATACTTATGTCAAGCCCCCTCTTTACTTTATGATTTCATATTCTCCTTACAAATCCTTTTGGTAATAATATCTTTGCCCAATGTAGGGATAGTCTTGTAAGGTAAAGACTTCCTTGTAGCCATGCCTTTTATAAAAATCTGGAGCTTGAAACTGGTAAGTATTGACAAAAGCAAAACGACAGTCTCGATTCTTAGCTTCAGTTTCTGCTTGCTGCAATAGTTTTGAACCGATTCCTTGTCCTCTCAATTCCTCTTTTACAAATAAATACTCGATTTCTAGCCAATTTCCAAAAGTCTCTGCTATCAAACCTGCCAGGAGATTGCCCTTTTCATCTTCGACATAAAGATTAAGTGGCTCACTTTCGGCATCTTCTCGTTTTGAACGGTTATAAACACGAATCAAATTCCCAATTTCTTGTGCTTTCTGAGACTCCTTGTTTTCCAATCTAAAGTACATCTAAACCTCCTCAAACACTATTACAACTTGATTATAGTCTTATTTCAATAGACTGTCAAACTAGCAAAAACCCACCAACCTGAGTTGGTGAGTCTTTAATCTATTTTCTAAATTTCCACTGGCTATAAATACCGAAACCGATAATCCAGATAGCTGAGCCGATTGCTCCTACAAATGTAGACTCTTGTAAAAAGAGGGTTACAAAGACAAAGGCAAAGAAGAGCATGGTTAAAGGATTTAGGAAACGATAATGGGGCATGAGATAGCCATCCGCCATAAAGTCTGGTGACTTGCGGTATTTAAGGTGAGCCACCATGATTAAGATATAAATGGCAATATAGACACCAGACGACGATGCCGTAATCAAGGCAAAGGCATCAGAAACACCTGGCAATACGTTGATAAAGGCTGCTAGGGCAATCAAAATTGCTGAGGCGATGATGGCATTTTGTGGTACGTTGTGACGGGAAAGAGTATCTGCCTTAATAGCCTTTAAGAATGGATTTGGTGAATCATGGGCAATCTGATACAAATGACGTCCTGTTGAATAAAGGGTTGAGTTAAGAGCAGATGCTGCTGACGTCAAAACGACGAAGTTAATCAAGGCTGCCGCCCACTTGATACCTGCTAACTCAAATACTGTAACAAAGGGAGAATCAGCCGATGCAAGTTCACGCCACGGAATGATAGCCATGATGGCTAAGAGGGCACCACCGTAGAAAAAGGCGATACGCAAAGGAATTTCCTTAACGGCTTTTGGCAAGACCTGGCGTGGATTTTTTGTTTCTGAAGTCGTTACCCCAATAAACTCAATCATGAGGTAGGCAAAGAAAACCATCTGGAAGGCCATGACAAAGTTCACTCCACCATTTGGGAAGAGGGAGAAATTGTCGGCAATATTAGCCAAACTTGCTACTCCATGAGGTGTCTTAAAGCCTGTCAAGACCATAAAGACCCCTGTTGCAATCATGGCTAAAATAGCCACAATCTTGACCATCGCAAACCAAAACTCAACTTCTCCAAAGAGCTTCACCGCAATCAGATTGACCAAGGCTAGAATAGTCAAAAATCCAATCTCAATCATCCAACTCGGCCAAGTTGGAAACCAAAATTGCACATAATGTGCGATAGCAGTGATTTCCGCCATACCGATAAAGACAACAGATAGCCAATAAGACCAAACCGAGAAATAGCCCCAGCCCTTACCCAAATGACGCGTGATAAAGTTGATAAAGGTATGTTGCTCAGGATCTTGGTAGAGCATTTCCCCAACCGCACGCATCATGAGGAACATGAAGGCCCCAGTAATCATATAAATCAGTACAATGGAAGGACCTGTTAGGCTGATAGAGCGACCTGCTCCCAGAAAGAGTCCTGTTCCGATTGTTCCCGCAATGGCCATAACCTGCACGTGACGATTGGTTAGACCACGCTCCATCTTATTTTTTTTCTTCTTTGAACTCATATCGTCTCCAATTCAATTTAAAATGGAAAAAGGAGTGAGTGAAGCGCATAGCCTCCCCACTCCTTTTTTCTGTTTTTAGGCTGTTTTTTCAACCTTCAAGATTTTTACATCATAGCTACCAACAGGTGTTTCAATCGTTGCTGTGTCACCTGTTTTCTTGCCAATCAAGGCTTGTCCAATTGGGCTTTCATTTGAAACTTTACCTGCAAAGGCATCCGCACCAGCTGAACCTACGATAATATAAACTTCTTCTTCGTCCTCACCAATTTCTTGGATGGTGACTGTTTTACCAATCGCTACTTCGTCCTGGGCAACTGCGTCGCTATTGACGATTTCAGCATAGCGGATTTTTGTTTCCAAGCTAGAGATTTGTCCTTCAACAAAGGCTTGTTCATCCTTCGCTGCTTCGTACTCACTGTTTTCTGAAAGGTCACCGTATGAACGGGCAATCTTAATGCGTTCTACCACTTCTGGTCGACGAACTAATTTCAATTCTTCTAATTCTTTTTCAAGTTTTTCCTTTTCCTCAAGGGTCATAGGATATGTTTTTTCTGCCATTTTTCTCAACTTTCTTCTGATGATATTTTCGAAAGAAAATTATGTGAAGTATCACATAATTTTAGTTTGTTTGGTTTAATTTGCTGTTGACATGTTCAGCGACATTGCGGTCGTGGTCTTCTTGATTGTTAGCATAGTAGACCTTGCCATCTGTGACATCTGCTACAAAGTAGAGGTTATCGCTCTTAGTTTGATTGATGCTTGACTCAATCGCATCCAGACTTGGACTATCGACTGGACCAGGCATGAGACCTACATTTTTATAAACATTATAAGGTGAATCAATGTTGGTATCAATCGCAACATCCTCAGCTAGGCTGATATTTTGCCCCAGTTTTCCTTGGGCATACAAAATTGCAATGTTACTTTGAAGTGGCATATCACGATTCAAACGATTGTAGAATACACCGGCAATGAGCTTACGATCTTCTGTCTTGGCACCTTCTTTTTCGACCAAGGAAGCAATGGTCAACAACTCATTGACAGTCAAGTTTTTAGATTTGATAGTACTATAGTAAGGAGATAGGTTCTTATCCATAGCAGCTAACATCTCATCAATCAAGCTCTCAACAGTTGTGCTTTCCTTGATAGAGTAAGTAGCTGGGAAAAGATATCCTTCCAAACGATAACGAACGCCACTTTCCTTTGTAGGCAAGCTTTCAAGTATACTCGGATATTTGGCAACTTCTTGACTGATAAACGTCTCATCTTGAACTTTTGCTAGGAAAGCATCCGCTGTCAAAGGCTCTTTGAAGTCACCTTGCAATTGACCCACAGCTTGAGCAATCTGATCCAAAGTATAACCTTCTGGAATTGTCAAAGTCGCAAGGACAGGTTCTTGTGGTTCATCTGTTCCACCTTTTTGCAACTCTTTGAGTAAGTCTTCTGTACTCATACTCTTTTGCAAATTGTAGTAACCTGCTTTCAAATCGGTATAATTTTTATACTTGGCATAAAAGCTAAAAATCAGACCATGCTTTACCAAACCAGCTTTTTCAAGCGTCGTACCGATTTCTTGAACGTTTGAACCTTCTGGAATTCCAACCGTCACATATTTCTTAGAATTAGCATCAATAGGTAACAAAGAATCTAGCACGTACTGGTAACCAAAGTAACCACCTGCTGAGAGCAAGGCAAGGAATACAAGGAATGAAATCACAAAGGCTTTCACATGTGACTTCTTCTCTTTCTTAGGCTTAACGGGTTTTGCTCCTTCTCTACGGCTACGACGTGGTGTATCGCTGATGATATCCACTGTTTCTGTAGCAGGCATAGGTGTTTCTGGACCTGCTTGTTCTGCTTTTTTCTCTGCCGTCTTATAGGAAACAGCTACCCTTGTTGGGGTTTCATTGTATTCTCTTTCAAGTTTCTTAGGTCTAACAGGACCTGAACCTGGTCTTGATCCACTTTCTTCCGCTGGAGAAGAAGGTACATCTTGACTTGGATGACTTGGAACACCAGGAGTTTCTCTTTGAATCTCATCTGCTGGAGAAGCTGGTACATCTTGACTTGGGTGAGTAGGCGCAGCAGGAGCTTTTCTCATAATCTCCTCTACCGTTGACAAGGAATCAGCCATGAGTTCTTCAGCTGAAGGTTCATTTGCAGGAGTGCGAACTACTGCCTCATCTTCTTTCAGAACTTCATCATAGCCTTTTACTTTTTCTAAATCTCTCAGAATCTGCTCTTTAAAGCTTAATTTCTCTTCTTCTCTTGACTTTTCACTCAAAAGTTTTTCCTCCTTGTTGACAATCCATAATATTATATCTTAAAAGTCCAAGAAAAGCAACCTATGATACTTTTCCTAGCTTATTTTTTATACTCTGTAACTTCTCAAAGTAACTTCCACTTGCCTGACCAAAGTGGAAATTAGTCTAAAACGGATTTTTATGGTGGAATTAAGTGTGAGACGTTTGAGTTAGAAACGAGGTCTACTATGACAAAACATAAACACCTTACCCTTTCAGACCGTAATGATATCCAATTAGGTTTAGAGCGCAGTGAAACCTTCAAAGCTATTGGACAATCCATTCTAAAAGACCCGACTACTGTTTCCAAAGAAGTCAAACGAAAC
>NZ_VMLI01000018.1:0-1999 GCF_013276625.1 Streptococcus sp. 9903
GAAATCCATTAGTACCAGTTGATCCAAACCATCCAGAAAATGGATACAAGGTGCCACCAGTACCAACAAAACCAGGTGAGGATACACCGATTGAGTATGTAAAAGTTCCAAATACACCTAGTCCGGAAGAACCGGTAAAACCAACTCCAGAAAGTAATCATATTACAATCTGGGTGGATGAAAATGGTAAGCCATTGAAACCAGAAAAACCTGGAACTCATGAACCAGGAAATATTCCTGGATACAGATATATTACAACTGTAACAAAAGATGGTGTTACAATTCATAAATTTGAAAAGATAACACCAGTAGAGCCTAATAATCCTGTTCCACAGAAACCGACCACACCGATTCCAACTCCACAAGATCCGACTATTCCAACGCCAGAAAGTCAAATTCCAACTCCAAACACTCCAGAAGCAACTACTCCGACTTCTGAGACAAGTAGAAGAGAGGAATTGCCAAACACAGGTACAGAAGCTAATGCTACCTTGGCTAGCGCTGGTATCATGACCTTGTTAGCTGGTCTAGGATTAGGATTCTTCAAGAAGAAGGAAGAAGATGAGTCCGAATAATATAGAAAACGTTGCTTCCTGCCAAAAGTTGGATTCTTCATCTGGCTTTTGGCTCGAAGTCAACAGCCTATAAACTAAAATAAATGTAAAATTGAGGTAAGTATGTCAAGGCAATCAACTAAGAATAAAAAATACGCTTTACGTAAAATTGGAAAGTTTTTCGGTTCCTGTGCTGTAGCGACTGTCATTACCCTAAGTGGGGCTGCAATAATGGCACCAAATGTTACAGTTTACGCTTCATATACTCTTGCAGATGAGAATAAGAATATTGAAGATTTTTCAAGTTCGGCCAGTGGTTACGAAGTTATTATTCCAAAAGGTAAGCAATACATTCGAAATGATGAGATTGAAAGTAATGGACCTGTTCTCAAAACACCAGGGCATAATGGGCGAAGTTTTATTGTGCCTAAAGATGAAAATGATTCCCATTTTTTTGATCATCCAATGTCAGAATTGTTTACGAAATTGTATGACAAAGATGGTGATGTGGATGAAAAATACAAAAATCCAGAACCTGTAGACAATAGTCATGCGGGGGAAGAGATTGACGGTAAAACTGTCCCATATCGAAGCGAAATAAACCCTAAATATCCTCATGTTGTTGATTCAGGGTTAACTGGTGATGAAACGAATAAACCGGGTGTGTGGAAATACAATCCAGATGGGAAATATGAAGCGAGTGATGGGGTAATTAATGATCAAGATACTATAGTTGTTGCTCGTAGACCGTTTACTGTCAATGAGAACGCTGAAGAAAACGTTGTTAACGATGACGGTTCAGTTGTATTATCGTCTCACTATAGTATCCATGTGAACAAAGGGGATCATATTGACAAGGAGGATGACGTTTACGAAGTCGGAACAAAACCAAAAGTTGTAGAAACACCGATTGATTACCCAACACGTTATGAACGTGATGACAATATCCCAGAAGGTGAAGAACATGTTGAAGTAGCTGGTAAAGCTGGTAAAACAGTTACGACAACAACGTATAAGCTAAACGAAACTACAGGCGAAGTAACACCAAATGAACCAGAAACAGTAACAACAGATCCAGTAACGAAAGTTGTTAAACGTGGAACTCAACCAAAAGTTGTAGAAACACCAATTGATTACCCAACACGTTATGAACGTGATGACAATATCCCAGAAGGTGAAGAACATGTTGAAGTAGCTGGTAAAGCTGGTAAAACAGTTACGACAACAACGTATAAGCTAAACGAAACTACAGGCGAAGTAACACCAAATGAACCAGAAACAGTAACAACAGATCCAGTAACGAAAGTTGTTAAACGTGGTACTCAACCGAAACCAGGAGAAACACCAGAAACTCCACAACCAAAACCAGGAGAAACACCAGAGACTCCACAACCAAAACCAGGAGAAACACCGGAGACTCCACAACCAAAACCAGGAGAAACACC
>NZ_VMLI01000018.1:2064-25222 GCF_013276625.1 Streptococcus sp. 9903
AAACCAGGAGAAACACCGGAGACTCCACAACCTGAACAACCAACAAATCCTGCGGAAACACCAGCTCAACCAGTCCAACCGTCTGAAGGTGAAGACCAACCAGATCTTAAGGTAGCTCCGCCGACTATCGCTATTGTGGAAGAACCAAATAAAGCAAGTTTCGAAGTAAAAGCTCCTAAAAAAGATGCGGATACAGTCAAAATTATCTATCCTAAGAGTGATGGCTCTGGTAATGAAGTTCTAACTCTTACCAAGCAACCTACTGGTGAATGGACTTTAGATAAACAACCTGAAAATGTTACATTAGACAAGAAAACAGGTACTGTAACCATTCCACGAGAATCAGTTGTCAATAAACAAAAAGTCCAAGCTCAAGCCAAGCATAAAACGAGTGTTTATACTCCGTTTGTATACGCTGCTTTATCAATCGAAGCAGCAAACCCAGAGCATCCAGTAACGCTATGGGTAGATACAGCAGGTAAGGAGATTAAGGAAAAAGTAGTTGGCAAAAAAGTACAGGCTGGCGAAATTGCAGGCTACAAGTGGTTATCTAGTCGCTTAGAAGAAGGTATTTTGACGCATACATTTGAGAAAGTAGCGAATGGAACTCCAATTTTACCAGAAAGCCCAACTAGTCATCCAATGACTCCATCAAGTTCGCCATCAACTTCAACGCCAGAAAAACCAAACAAAGCTGAAACTCCAGCGGTTCGTACAGTATGGCGCGATGAAAACGGAAAAGACTTGAAGGTTCCATCAGTTGATAAGGAAGAAGCAGGTGAAGTTCCAGGCTATGAATTTGTTGAGAGTCACCGTGAGGGAGATAACTTGACAGTTCATGTGTTTAGAACCAAGCAAGCTCAAACTCCTGCTCCAAAAGACCAAACTCCAAGCCCAGCACCATCTAAAGTTTCAGAACAAAAAGGTGAAGCAGTGGCTACAGCTACATCAGAAAAGACAGTAGATAGTGTAACATCTACGAAAACATCTGATAAAGCAGAATTGCCAAACACAGGTACAGAAGCTAATGCTAGCTTGGCTAGCGCTGGTATCATGACCTTGTTAGCTGGTCTAGGACTAGGATTCTTCAAGAAAAAAGAAGACTAAAAACTCATAGTTTTTAAGAAGATGATTCGTCATCTTCTTTTTTTGGCTCATTGTCAACTGTAGTGGGGTGGAGAAAAGCTAAGATTAAGAAGAGGCTGAGAAAAAGCCTCTCAAATCAGAAAAACGCATAGTATCAGGTATTGAAAAACTTGAGACTATGCGTTTTATTGTGGGAAGATTTACTTCATTTTTTCCGGAAGTTGAGTTTTGGCCCAGTCTCTTTAAATTATATGTTATCTTAAATTCAGAATAGAACATTATAACTTATAAAATATTGCTAGAAATTGATTCGACTTTACTATCCTATTTGTTCAGAGTTTATTTCATTTTGCTATAAAGTTTGAGATTTCTTTTGTTTTTTCTACTCTTTTTCCGAATAAATAGATAGAAGCATCAAATCTAGTAAATTAGATTAAAAAATGTGCTATAATGAAAGGAGAGCAAACATGACTGTACGTCATCCGGGCATCAGCCCAACCAATGACTTGGTTGCTAAGAAAATCTTTAGCAATCCAGAAATCACTTGTCAATTTATCCGCGATATGCTGGACTTGCCAGCCAAAAATGTGACCATTTTGGAGGGGAGCAATATTCATGTCTTGCCTTCCCTGCCTTACTCGGCTCAGGACTTCTATACCAGTATAGACGTCTTGGCGGAGTTAGATAATGGAACCCAAGTTATCATTGAAATTCAAGTTCATCATCAGAATTTTTTCATCAATCGCCTGTGGGCTTATTTGTGCAGTCAGGTCAATCAAAATCTTGAAAAAATTCGTCAACGAGAAGGTGATACACACCAGAGTTACAAACATATCGCACCAGTATACGCTATCGCAATCGTGGATAGCAACTACTTCTCAGATGACTTGGCTTTTCATAGCTTTAGTATGCGAGAGGACACGACAGGTGAGGTTTTAACTATCACAAATAATGGACAAGAAAACCATTTGGTTAAGATGGCGTTCTTGGAATTAAGAAAATACAGAGAAACCAGCAAAGATAGCATTCGCAAACCGTGGTTGGAGTTTTTCGGGAATAAACCCTTTACCCAGCACCCCGAGCGAGCCATCAGCCAAGCAGACCAACTGCTGGACTACAAGAGCTGGTCCGAGGAGGACAGGAAAATGTTTAGTCAACTACGTATGCGCGAAGAACAGGCCTTGTTAGCACAGGACTATGCCTTGGAAACAGCTAGGGCGGAAGGCATTGAAGAGGGATTAAAAGTAGGTCTAGTAAATCTCGTTCGCCAAGGTCTGCTGCTATCTGAGGTTGCCAGTCAGCAGTTGGGTATGACTGTGGCTGAGTTTGAGGTGCTATTGAAAGGCCATCACAAATAAGGACTAAAAAAATACAGAGAAACCAGCAAAGACGAGGTTCGTAAGCCGTAGTTGGAGTTTTTTGGTAACAAGCCCTTTACCCAAGAACCTAAGCGAGCCATCAGCCAAGCAGACCAACTGCTGGACTACAAGAGCTGGTCCGAGGAGGACAGGAAAATGTTTAGTCAACTACGTATGCGTGAAGAACAGGCCTTGTTAGCACAGGACTATGCCTTGGAAACTGCTAGGGCGGAAGGCATTGAACAAGGTTTAGAACGAGGTCGTGCAGAGGGCATTGAACAGGGATTAAAAGTAGGTCTAGTAAATCTCGTTCGCCAAGGTCTTCTGACTTCTGAGGTTGCGAGTGAGCAGTTGGGTATGACCGTCGCCGAGTTTGAGTCACTCTTGTGAACGAGTAAAAATGTTTTACCATCTATCTTGCAAAATAAATAGAATTTCTAATCCAAATGTTTTTTAATACCAAGCATAAACAGAGTCGGTTTTTCTAGGATATTTGGGTTAAGACCATTATCTTGAATGCCTTAGGGAAACATGCTATACTACTTGTATGATTATTTTACAAGCTAATAAAATTGAACGTTCTTTTGCAGGAGAGGTTCTTTTTGATAATATCAATCTGCAAGTTGATGAACGAGACCGGATTGCTCTTGTTGGGAAAAATGGTGCAGGTAAGTCTACTCTTTTGAAGATTTTGGTTGGAGAAGAGGAGCCAACTAGCGGAGAAATCAATAAGAAAAAAGATATTTCTCTGTCTTACTTAGCCCAAGATAGCCGTTTTGAGGTTGCAGATAAGACTGACGAAGTCAGTTACATATATCTACAGCAAGGCGACGTTGACGTGGTTTGAAGAGATTTTCGAAGAGTATTATTTTTAAAAAATCTTTCCAGAAACTAGTTGCTAAATAGGGTAAAAATTGATAAAATAAGGAATGTCTAAAAAATTTTAAGGAGAATCTAGCAAATGGATTTCACATGGGCACTAAAGTATGCCACTGAATTTTTGGGAACTGCCATTTTGATCATTCTTGGGAATGGTGCAGTTGCCAACGTTGAACTTAAAGGTACGAAAGGTCACCAAAGTGGCTGGATCGTCATCGCTGTTGGTTATGGTATGGGGGTTATGATCCCAGCCTTGATGTTTGGTAACGTATCTGGGAACCACATCAACCCTGCTTTCACTCTAGGACTTGCAGTTAGCGGTCTTTTCCCTTGGGCACAAGTGGTACCTTACATTATCGCGCAAGTCTTGGGGGCTATCTTTGGTCAAGCCTTGGTTGTGGCAACACACCGCCCATTCTACTTGAAAACTGAAAACTCAAATAACATCTTGGGAACTTTCTCAACTATTTCAAGTATTGACCATGGTACAAAAGAAAGTCGCTATGCAGCAACTGTTAATGGTTTTGTAAACGAGTTTGTTGGTTCATTTGTTTTGTTCTTTGCAGCTCTTGGTTTGACTAAAAACTTCTTTGGTGCTGAAGTGCTTCAATACATGAAACAAATGGCAACACAAGCAGGACAAACAGTTGATTTTTCTGACTTGGCTATTAAAGCACAGGTGGCTCCACACACTGCTTCAGGACTTTCTGTAGCTCACTTGGCACTTGGATTCCTCGTTATGGCCTTGGTAACATCACTTGGTGGACCTACAGGACCTGCCTTGAACCCAGCCCGTGACTTGGGACCACGTCTCCTTCATGCTTTCCTTCCAAAATCAGTTCTTGGTGAGCATAAAGGCGATTCAAAATGGTGGTATTCTTGGGTACCAGTAGTAGCACCTATTGTAGCAGCAATTGCGGCAGTAGCTGTATTCAAATTCCTTTATCTCTAAGAAATAGCTCCTTTAACATTTGAGTGAGCACCATCTATAAGTAAGAGAGGATCAGATTGGTTCTCTCTTTTTGATTTTCTAGGAAATGAAAGAAAGTCTAAACAAACTTCTCTCCAGCAGTGGTTTAGAAGTCTCAGTGGGCTATTCAGCTTTAATGGGCTATAGTAGCTTGCAGTTGAAATAATAGATCCTTGTTTCTAAAACATTGTGAGAAATTGGTTTGAATTCCCCAATCAAATTGTGCAGTTTTCATTCTACTATATATTATCGGAGATGGGTTCCCTATCTTGTAAGTCTGCTTTATAGTTGGTTGAAGTTGGAATAGTCAGCCCTTCTTTCTCAAACATTGTGAGGAATTGATTTGCCTTCCTTAACAAGATGTTCAGTTTTTATTTCATTTTGCCATAAAATAAGCGATTAGGGGGGGCTATTCTTCGACCGACGTCCTTATCGTTTTATCTGCAATCTTATACTCAATGAAAATCAAAGAGTAAACTAGGAAGCTAGCCGCAGGCAGCTCAAAATAATGTTTTGAGGTTGTAGATGAAGAGGTTTGGCAAAAACTCGACTTTAGGAGAAAATGAAGTAAATCTTCCCATAAAACGCATAGTACCAAGATTTCTCAAGACCTGATACTATATGTTTTTCTGATTGCAAAGACTTTTTGACCAGTCTCAACTATACCTACGGTAAGGCGACGCTGACGTGGTTTGAAGAGATGTTCGAAGAGTATTAAACTGATGTTGTGAATAACTTATACCTAGCTTCCTAGTTTGCTTTTGTAGTATAAACCAGAGACTGTTTGCATTTTCAGCAAGTGAGTGGATGAATAATGCTGAAAACTCCTCGAAGGATAAGTCTATTTAGTACTTTCTATATAGTTAGTTAAATTTTTACCAAGAATAATTCACAAAAACGTTGTAAAACACTTGCAATTTAGCTGAAATTTGATAAAATAGTAAGGAAAGTTAGACTGTATTGCCTACTGTCTATCTATAAAATATATTTTATTGGAGGCTTTTACTCAAATGGCAAAAGAAAAATACGATCGTAGTAAACCACACGTTAACATTGGTACTATCGGACACGTTGACCACGGTAAAACTACCCTAACTGCAGCTATCACAACTGTTTTGGCACGTCGCTTGCCTTCATCAGTTAACCAACCTAAAGACTATGCGTCTATCGATGCTGCTCCAGAAGAACGCGAACGCGGTATCACTATCAACACTGCGCACGTTGAGTACGAAACTGAAAAACGTCACTACGCTCACATCGACGCTCCAGGACACGCGGACTACGTTAAAAACATGATCACTGGTGCTGCTCAAATGGACGGAGCTATCCTTGTAGTAGCTTCAACTGACGGACCAATGCCACAAACTCGTGAGCACATCCTTCTTTCACGTCAGGTTGGTGTTAAACACCTTATCGTCTTCATGAACAAAGTTGACTTGGTTGACGACGAAGAATTGCTTGAATTGGTTGAAATGGAAATCCGTGACCTATTGTCAGAATACGACTTCCCAGGTGACGATCTTCCAGTTATCCAAGGTTCAGCTCTTAAAGCTCTTGAAGGTGACTCTAAATACGAAGACATCGTTATGGAATTGATGAACACAGTTGATGAGTACATCCCAGAACCAGAACGTGACACTGACAAACCATTGCTTCTTCCAGTCGAGGACGTATTCTCAATCACTGGACGTGGTACAGTTGCTTCAGGACGTATCGACCGTGGTATCGTTAAAGTCAACGACGAAATCGAAATCGTTGGTATCAAAGAAGAAACTCAAAAAGCAGTTGTTACTGGTGTTGAAATGTTCCGTAAACAACTTGACGAAGGTCTTGCCGGAGATAACGTAGGTGTCCTTCTTCGTGGTGTTCAACGTGATGAAATCGAACGTGGACAAGTTATCGCTAAACCAGGTTCAATCAACCCACACACTAAATTCAAAGGTGAAGTTTACATCCTTACTAAAGAAGAAGGTGGACGTCACACTCCATTCTTCAACAACTACCGTCCACAATTCTACTTCCGTACTACTGACGTTACAGGTTCAATCGAACTTCCAGCAGGTACTGAAATGGTAATGCCTGGTGATAACGTGACAATCGACGTTGAGTTGATCCACCCAATCGCCGTAGAACAAGGTACTACATTCTCTATCCGTGAGGGTGGACGTACTGTTGGTTCAGGTATGGTTACAGAAATCGAAGCTTAATTCGATTTAGTTCCCAGAAGAACAATTATTTAAGTCAGACACTAAAAGAATCTTGCTTTGCAAGGTTCTTTTTTTCAGATATTGAACTAATACTCAATGAAAATCAAAGAGCAAACTAGGAAGCTAGCCGCAGGCTGCTCAAAACACTGTTTTGAGGTTGTAGATAAGACTGACGAAGTCAGCTCAAAACACTGTTTTGAGGTTGTAGATAGAACTGACGAAGTCAGCTCAAAACACTGTTTTGAGGTTGTGGATAGAACTGACGAAGTCAGTAACCATACATACGGCAAGGCGAAGCTGACGCGGTTTGAAGAGATTTTCGAAGAGTATAAAATTGAATTGCTTATAAAAAAGCTCCATACACTGGATGTGTATAGAGCAATGGGGGCTTTATTGAATATAGAGTTCTTGATTTTTTAGGATAATTTCTCGAACAGTAGCAAATTTTTTGAGCTTTTTAAGTTCTTCTGGATGAGTGACGAGAGTGATAACATAACCTTCCTTGCCCATACGGCCAGTACGACCAGCGCGGTGGGTGTAGGTTTCGCTATCTCTAGGAACATCAAAGTTTACGACGCATTCTAGGCTATCGATATCAATTCCACGTGCCAGAAGGTCTGTTGCAAGAAGCAGGGTTAGTTGCTTATCTTTAAACTTTTCTAAGATGACTTTTCTAAATTTAACATTGACATCACTAGCGAGGGAAACAGCTAATATATCCCGATACTGTAGTTTTTCCTCTGCACTTCCAAGGTCTGATAGGCTGTTAAAGAAGATTAGACCGCGGAAATCCTCCACATGAGCTAGTTTTCGTAGCATATCCACTCGGTGACGTTGGTCTACCTGCATGTAGAAATGTTGGATGTTATCCAATTTTTGGTCAGAAAGATCAATAGTATGTGTGTTAGGTGCAATCTTTTCTTGGTCAAACTTGGTCGTCGCACTCATGTAGATGAGTTGGTGGTCACGCGGTGCGTAGTGAGTAATTTTCTCGACAAAGTGTATCTGAGAATCATCGAGCAATTGGTCAAATTCATCCAGGATGATGGTTTCCACATTCATCATCTTGATTTTTTTCAATTTAATGAGTTCAAAGATACGGCCAGGAGTTCCAATCAGAATTTCTGGTCCTTTTTTTAAGCGTTCAATCTGGCGTTTCTGACTTGAACCTGATAGGAAGAGTTGGGCTGTCAAGCCGATGGCTTCTGACCACGTTTTACATACGTCAAAAATCTGTCCAGCAAGCTCCGTATTTGGTGCTAGAATCAAGAGTTGCTGCGCTTTTTTCTTTTGTAGTCTGAGAAGACTTGGTAGGAGGTAAGCTAGGGTCTTACCGGTTCCTGTTGGGCTCACTCCTAGAAGATTTTCTCCAGCAAGAAGGGGCTCAAATAGTTGAGTTTGAATGGGGGTAAATTCTTGGAAACCGAGTTGGTCGCTCAGTTCTTGCCATTCAGTCGGTAGTTTGCTTTTCATTTTTCTGCCTCAAATCTAATGCCAGCAGTCTGGCGCATGGTATATAGTAGCTCATGAACAGAGCCTGCATCATCCAGCCAATTCTGGTAGAGTGTCTGGTCTGGTTGCTGAATCATCTGTGCAAATGCAGCGACTTCCTCAGTCATCGTATGAGGAGCCTGTTGGATAGGGAGCTGGACTTGATTGCCTTGATGGTCGGTAAAAATAGCTGAGCGGACATGCTCAATGGTGTTGAGAGTCAATGTTCCATCTGTTGTATAAATCTCGCAAGGAAGATTGGAAGTGATGTTTTTCCCAGACTTGATATGAACTTGATAGTCTGGGTAGAAGAGGATACCATCTCCATTTAGGTCCATGCTATTGTCAAGCTGTTGAGCCTGATAAGTTGCGTCCTGAGCCTTTCCAAAGAGACGAACAGCAGCGTAGAGAGGATAAATCCCTAAATCCATAAGAGCTCCACCAGCAAAACGGTCTGAAAAGACATTGGGCGTATGCCCGGCCAACAAATCTGGCATTTTGGATGAATACTTGGCATAGTTGAAATCTGCTCCCAAAATTTGTTTGTCTGCTAAAAAGTTTTTGATGATAGTGAAAGCTTTCTCGTGGTAATTACGAGCTGCTTCAAAGATAAAACAGTGATTTTTTTCAGCTGTTTGAACCAAATCCAGCCAGTCTTGTGGATGCGTGACAGCTGGCTTTTCAAGAATGACGTGTTTACCAGCAGACAAGGCAGCTTTTGCCTGAGCAAAATGCAAGGAGTTTGGACTGGCAATATAGACCACATCAAAGGAGCTCTTGAAGAAGTCTTCTAATTGATCAAAGAGTTGGATATTCTGATAGCGAGAAGCAAAGGTTGATGCGGTTTCAAGTTTCCTAGAATAGACTGCGACCAGCTGGTATTTCCCACTAGCATGGGCTGCTTCTATGAAATGGTGGCTGATAGCACCTGTTCCGATGACACCTAATTTTAGCATAGATACTCCTTTTCTGATTTTAAATCCTTCTTTCATTATAACATAGATAGACGGGACTATCCAACAGAGGGGAAAAAATTTCAAATAAGCGATTAGCTTTCTTCTGAAGAAAAGCTTTCTTTTACGAATAAATAGATAGAAGCATAGAATCTAGCAAACCTAGATTAAAAAATGTGCTATAATAGAAGGAGGAAAAGGATGATTCTCAGACATCCGGGCATTAGCCCAACTAATGACTTGGTTGCTAAGAAAATTTTCAGCAACCCAGAAATCACTTGTCAATTTATTCGCGATATGCTGGACTTGCCAGCCAAAAATGTGACCATTTTGGAGGGAAGCAACATTCACGTCTTGCCTTCCCTGCCCTACTCGGCGCAGGATTTCTATACCAGTATAGATGTTTTGGCAGAGTTGGACAATGGGACACAGGTTATCATTGAGATTCAGGTACATCATCAGAATTTTTTCATCAATCGCCTGTGGGCTTACCTGTGCAGTCAGGTTAATCAAAATCTTGAAAAAATTCGCCAACGAGAAGGTGATACACACCAGAGTTACAAACACATCGCACCAGTATATGCTATCGCTATTGTGGATAGCAATTACTTCTCAGATGACTTGGCTTTTCATAGTTTTAGTATGCGCGAGGACACGACAGGTGAGGTTTTAACCATTACCAATAACGGACAAGAAAACCATCTAGTAAAGATGGCGTTCTTGGAACTAAAAAAATACAGAGAAACCAGCAAAGACAAGGTTCGCAAGCCCTGGTTAGAGTTTTTCGGGAACAAGCCCTTTACCCAGCACCCCGAGCGAGCCATCAGCCAAGCAGATCAACTGCTGGACTATAAGAGCTGGTCCGAGGAGGATAGGAAAATGTTTAGTCAACTACGTATGCGAGAAGAACAAGCATTATTAGCACAGGACTATGCCTTGGAACAAGCTAGAGCAAAAGGTATCGAACAGGGGCTGGAGCGTGGTCTTGAACGTGGACGAGCTGAAGGGATTGAACAAGGCATCGAAAAAGGTTTAGAACAAGGACTTGAACGTGGAAAACTTTTTGCCTTCCTAGATATGGTTCGCCAAGGACTTCTGACTTCTGAGGTTGCCAGCCAGCAGTTGGGTATATCAGTATCTGAGTTTGAGGCGCTATTGAAGGACCACCATAAATAAGACCTAAAAAATACAGAGAAACCAGCAAAGACGAGGTTTGCAAGCCCTGGTTGGAGTTTTTTGGGAACAAGCCCTTTACCCAGTACCCCGAGCGAGCCATCAGTCAGGCAGACCAACTGCTGGATTAAAAATTAGGAAATATCGTGTAGAAAATAGTAACAGATTTTATCTCTTTGTGGGATGAAGTCTGTTTTTTTGTATGATGGGCAGGTCCTACATCTGAGTGGCAAGTTCTCCGTAGGTATCCGCTATCGGTTAATGCATAGCATATATGAATGAAATAAGAACTGAACAAATCAGTCAGGAAAGTCAAAGTAATTTCTATCAATGTTTTAGAAGTACTAGTGAACTATTCCAAATTCAATATCCTATAAACAAAAATCAAAAAGCAAGCCAGGAGACTTATGTAGGATAGCTCAAAATACTAATCTTAGATTGAGGATAAGAGTAGAATGATAATCAATGGATTTAGAACAAATATAATGAGCTGAATCTAGGATAGTACAAGGGTCTTTTAAAATATTGTTATAAATTGATTTAAATTCCAAGACCAATTTGTTTGATTCTTGTTTCATTTTGTTTTAGTTGCTTTTTATAGTGAGTTGAATTTAGAATAGCACATCATAGTTTCTAAAGCATTGTTAGAAAATACTTTAAAATCCCCTTATTAATTTGTTCATATTTTATTTCAATCTATTATATTTCCAAGCTTGATTATCATGAGGTAAGGGCTGAAAGCGCTCTAGGGATAGGAGTGATTTTGGAGATGAGAATCGTCAAAGAAAGGAATAGGGAGATGGTGGCTCTAGGAACAGGGGATAGTGAGATGAAATAAAAGCTGAACAATTCAATTTCTAACCAGCTAACCATTTAATCTTGCTACAAATAGGTATCGAACAAGTCCCGTAAGTCTTAGACATTTTTCAGAAACTGATGATAAGCTCTTCCAATCCCAAAATAGGGAGGTTTTTCAAACTAAAATTTGAATCCATACTTGGTTTCTAAATTATATTTAATATATTCACACTACTAAAAATCAGCCAATTATAACTATTATTATACTAAAATTTTCATAAATAAAGATATAGAAAAGTTATTAGTTTCTAGGAAATAAATCAAAAAAGCGTATATCTATAATCAATATAATAAGCATATACTAAAAAATTCTCTAAAAATCAAGATTTTTGGATGATTAGATGGTAAATTCGGGGGGGGGGGGGTATGGTATAATTATTACTAGACTGTACACTGGGTGCAGTGGGTTAAATAGTGCTATCAATACTATTTAATATCATGTGAGTTTGAAGATGATAAGGCTATTTTTGTTTTCAAAACAACTTACAAAAAAGGAGAAAGATTTCATGGACTTTGGAAAATATAACAAAGAAAAGGTTTTCCGATATTCGATTCGAAAATACCACTTTGGTGCTGCCAGTGTCGCGGTTGCAGCATTGATGTTCTTTGCCAACGGGGCAGTAGCAGCGCATGAACCCATCACTCCAGCTACGGCAAATGAAGTAGCTACGGTGGGGTCTGATGGAAAGGCAGACGGTGATTTAGGAAGCTCGGATGAGGGAGACTCGAACAAGGTTTTAACTGACCAGCCAGCTGAACTTAAAGCACCTGATGAGGTGAAAACGCAAGAAGCACCAGCTGAGGGAACAAATCAAGGGCAAGCAGTAGCTGAGTCTAACTCTGCTCAGTCAGAGACAAATCCAGCTAGCCAAGAACCTTCTCAAGCAGGAGAAGTAAGAGAGCAAGAAGAGCCGACCGTCGCTGATACGACAGCAGCCAAATCAACCCAAAGCAATTTGCAAGCTTTGTTGGCAAACCTAACGCTTAGCTCAATGCAGGAACTTCATGCTGAAGTGGAAGCGCGTTTAGCAGCAGCTAAGGCAGTTTTGGAAGATCCAAAAGCGACGCAAGCGCAGGTTGATGAGCAAGCAAGACTGATGGCTGAGCTTATGAGCCGTGTCAATCAAGCCTTGACACCTAGCCTAGAAACTCCAACAATCTTGGAAAAAGCAGGTCTGACATCTACAGGTTTGGCATCTACTGGACTTGCTACTCCAGAGGGAGCTACGACTGCGCAACCAAGTGGAGGAAAAGGTCGTAGAAGAGCTTTGAGCGAGCCTACATCAGATGAAAATCAAGTTACGCCATCTGCTGGAGGAGACTCAACAGGTTCTGGAGCTGGCTCTCAAACGACTCCACAGACGCTCCCAACCTACACCAACACAGAAGGTAAAAATGGTGTTTATGACCTAAAAGATGAGCTAGAGTTTATCACTAATCAACTCCGAGCAAACAATGCGTCGGAAGATAAGATCCAAGCAGCGAAGGCAGCTGTTGATAAGTTCAATGAGGCCTTCTCTAAAGGCGATACCATCAGTCAAGAAGATTTTAATGCTGCCTTAGCAGACCTGAAAAAATCACGTGAACTGATCGAAGGAGTTCTTGCTGAAAATGAAGCAAATGCAGGAGTGGTAACAGGACCTGCAACTCCAAGTGAAAACAATGTAACCATTCAACCGCGTACCAACGCTACAGGATGGTCAGGTTTCCGCTCGATACCAGCAGGCGCACCAACTCGTACGAGACGTGCGGCAGGGCAGGATAGAGCGGCTCATATAGAGACTGCTACGTATAATAGTAAGACAGGATATTTCTTTGAAAATGGTCAAAACGGTTCTCCTTACTCTAAATATACTTATGTATTTTACTCAAAAGGTGGAGTAGGTACCCCGTACTATGAAGGCGGACAAATTTCAGAGGCTTATAAAAATTTCCATATAGATGTAAGACGAACTGATACAGGTTTGCGTTGGAAGATTGTTGTCAATGGAGAACACAAGACTCTAGGGGTAAATAAATTTTACTTTACATTGCCACAAGGGCAAACTTTAAGGAGTGGAACTGTTGCGGTTCAAACGTTTAATAAAAATGGTGGTTCTTTGATAGAACGACCATCTGTTGCTCCAGGAGAAAATGAGCTGAAGGATGCATTAGCAAACGCCTTTGCAAATCTTCCTCAGAACTCACCTTTTAGAGGTGCTAGGCTTCAAGATGTTCAAAAAGGTACGAAAGACAATACGAATGCAAGAATATCAGTAGTTGGGACAACTGCAGCACAGCAATTTGATGTAGGTACCTTAGAAGGTATTGCGCGACAAGCAACTCATGGTGCAGCGCACTTGACAGACAGAGGATTTTACTATCGTGATAGAGTTATTGAAACTGATCCCAATATTCAAAAGTATTCAAACGAGAAATTCTCTCGTATTATGGCAGATGTCAAAGATGTATATACTTTCCAGTTGGATCGTGAGGATGATCGTTCTTATGAGATTACTTTTGAAACGAACGGTTCACGTGATTTACGTTCTTTAACTTTTGCTAGTGGACTTAAGCGTGTTGAGGGTTCTACTCGTCAATTGATTAACCAATGGTACGCTAGAACAAATGATGAAGTTGACTTGATTGAGAAATATCCAGCAGAAACGCAGGGAGACGGGGTATTTTTTATTAGTCAAGGAAAAAGAGGTGTTACCAACTTTGGAGACGGTAATGGAGGAGAAGTAGTCTCTGGTGTATTTAGTGTCAAGGCAGATAAACCTTTTGATACAGATACCTTGATAACAGTTGGAGATACCAATTATCCCTATTTTAAGACGATAGATTATACATCATATCTTATAAATTCTGGTAATAAAGTGGAAGCTAACCAAGCAAATGGTGCACCTGCGACCTATAAAATTTATAAATTGGGAACAGAGTTAGTCGGTTATTCTGGTGCAAGACAGATAATGGATACACCAGGAGCGACGAACTATGTGCTTGAAAGAAAATTTGATGGTCCGACAGGAGATGGTTCATCAGAACTGATTGGACTGACCTTTGTTGTCAAACCGAAAACTCCATCTCTATCAACAGAACTCACTGATTCTGTTGGAAAGAGAGTAACAGTTGAGGCAACAAATGGAACCAAAGGGGTTGAAATGGTTCTCTATCGTAAGTTGGCGAATGGAGAACTTGAAGAAGTAAAAAGAGCTGCGGCAGATAGTAGCGGTCGTGCACGTTTCAAAGATGTTGAAGTTGGTATAGGTACTTATCTTGTTAAAACCGTAGCTAAGGGTGAGTCGTATACACAAAACGGAAATACCACTAATCTAGTCTTTTCTGATCCGTCAAATGAAAAAACAGCAGTTGCTCGTCCTTTTGAAACAAAGCCAATCATTGAAAAAAATGTAGATGATAGTATTACGACAACCATTGGTCAAAAGGGAGCTACAAAAGCGGAAGTTCGATATACAGACGCAGCTGGTAGACAACAGGTTGTCGCATTTACCAGAGGACAAGATAGCTATTGGAATAAAGATAATAGCAATGCTAACTCTACAGTAACAGTCGTTGATAATCGTGATGGAACTGCAACTGTTCATATGACTGCAGGGACAGCTGCATTGAACACCCATGTATTTGCTAAGCAACGTTCGAAAACAACTGATTTTAGCGCGGAAGCAGATTTTAAAAATACAGATTTGAAAGTGGGCTTAACACTGAATGGTCGGGATTTTAAAAACGATAAGCTTATTAAATGGCCTTTGGATCAACAGGTTGGTGGTAGTGGAATTAAGTTTCTTGCTAAGAGTGCTGATAAGATTAAAGATATTCGCATAAGTGGTGCAGATGGTCTGGGAGTTACTTGGGTAAAAGAAGGTACAGGAACCACAAGTATGACCATTGCAGCACGTGGAAATTTCAATAAAAATATATCAGGACTTCACACCTTATCAGTTACTGCAACAACCGTAACCGGAAACGAATTGACAACAACCGCTACACTTGTGTTGCCACCGTTGGCAGGAAATTTCAAAACAACAAATGATGATTTAAAAGGGAAGTCAGAAAAAACGGGAAATGAGCGTCCTATTATTGAGGGTCAAGGTTTTACTTATCCAGCAAATACAACAACTCAAGTAGGTGATGATCGTCTTCAATGGAAAGTGTTTCTAGTAAAAGGTGGGTCGAATAACGAGAATGAATTCACTAGACCTGCGCAAAATTACCAAATTGTAGCTTCGAGTTTATTGAGAGAAGACGGGAAAGTTACTTTTAGACCAGAAAATTATAAACAAGAGGCTTTGGGGACAGATGATGTCAGAATGGTAATGGCTCTTGTTCGAGAGAATACAGATGAGGTATATAGGGGAGTACAATCTTCTCTTAGTACACAATCTATCCATGCCACAACACCAATTGTTCCGTTCGCAACAAAACCAGAACTTGTCACAACTTCAACAGGAGATGTGACTGCAACAATCGGGAGAAACGATGCAAATGCAGCAATTATTTCATATGTGACTGAAAACGGAGCGACTCAGAATACTATTTTAAACAAAAATAATCAAAACTGGAGTTTAGCTCAACCGGACTCGAATGTTAGAATTACTAATGGCACAGATGGAACTGCAACAGTTACGATTCCATTTGGCGTTGCTCGTTCGAGAACGCAGGTTATTGCACAGCAAAAGTCTAATACAACTGGATTAAGTGAGGCAAGCACGACTACTGTTCCATCAGATATGGAAGCTCCAACTGTAAAATTAACCAACAAAGGAAGTAATGAAGAAGTTACATTAACTGATGATGCTTCTGTTACTACAGTCGATGTTTATCGTGGAGCAACACTTGAATTACCATTAAAGTATTATGACAATGTTAGCACAGGAAAAGTGAATATTAGTTATAAAGCTGGTCTTCCAAAGGGTGTGTCGTTCAATAGTAATGAAAATGTAACTACCTCTACGACAATTAAGGAAAGTGGTAAAACCGAAACTACACCTGGTACTTATACTGTGAGAGGTAGAGTTGCTTCTGATGCAAATCTTGGAGTACAAACTGTTACATTGAAAGTATCTGATGCTACTAATGGAGATGTGGATCAAGGGAATAAAAAAGAAGTCAAATTTAATATTCGTGTGCTAGATGTTGCATTTGAACAAGGGTATTCATCTAGTGGGAATGACAAAAAAATTGTTACCGAAGCAACTTTAAATAAAAATACTGCTGATCCAAACACTTATCTAACAGGTACAGAAGGAACTCGAAGAAGTGATTATATCCTTCCGCAAGGAATGACTTTCCGTTATATTACAGGTACTAATGGAACTGAATTTAAAACGAACTTACAATTCACGACTCCAGGAAAATATAATGTAAAAGCAGCAGCTTTCTTCCCAACGAATACAGTTTCGACTAAGGGATTGCCGATAACTCCAACTAATGCAACTGGAGATAAGATTTCAGAAATTACAGGACGTACTTATATAGCTCGTGATATAGAGTTTCAAGTTAGACCGACAGCCCCAGAAGTGTCTGCTGAAACTAACGGCGATGTGATAGTGAGTCCTACAAATCAAGCAAATGTTAACCGATTGAGCTTTTCTTATACAGATAAAAATAATGTTCAAAAGAATCTAACGGCAACAAAAACGGGAAATGTTTGGGTATTAAGCGATGGTACGCCTTCTGATGGCGTGACTATTGATAGTGCTACTGGGAAAGTCACTATTAAAGACCGTCAAGTGAAGGATAATGCTAGCGTTACAGCTAAACTAGTGACAGTTGATGATATAGATAGCACAACCACAAGTGCAACTTCAAATGTTGGTGAGCGCGTATTACCAACGATTACATTTAATGAGAAATATACAGAAGTTGTCAATGGTGAGCGTGTGGCTTATATAACCCCTACAGAAGACCTAGACAATGGTTCTATAACATTAGCTACTGTGAATGATAACTCAGGTAAATTACGTGAAGTGAGATTATCCGAACAGAATAATCTAGGTTTTGCGCTAGGTTCTGGATTAACTTATAATGACTTGGTTAAGACTGACAATCAAGAAGTAACTGCTCCAAGAGATATTACAGTTACTGGTAAATTAACACAGAAAAATGGTAATAGACCTTGGCGTAATGGCGATGCATTGTATACTCGTTATATTGTCGCAACAGATGCTTCGGATAATTTTGTTAGAGAGCTCAGTGCAAGTATCACAAATCCAACTCGTGTTGCCTTAAAAGTATTGACACAAGCAGTTAAATATGAACCGATAGTAGCGACACAAGCTCTTGCAAAAGATATTACTGCAGCTGGACAGACGGTGAGTCAAGATGAATTTACTGCGATTAAGTCCAAGATTCAGTTTACTACGACTAAAGGTGATGTAAAAGTATCCCATGATACAACTGACTTGGAAATAGTTATGAAAGAAAATGGTGCAATTAAGCGAGATGCTGATGGTACCTATTATGTAGGGGCAATAATTACATACCCAGACCTTTCTACAGAAGACATCAAGGTAGCGGTCGAGAAGAGTGATAAGGAAGCTCCGACTGTGAAAATGAATGGTGTCGCATTGACAGAAAATGCAGATGATAATCGATTTGTCATTTATCGAGGGGCAAGATTTAATCCAACCTTTGAAGTGAACGATAATTCTGGAAAAACTACTTACTTAAAAGCAAGTGGAATTCCAAACGGAGTATGGTTCAACAAACAAGGCGGGACTGATGCGCCGAAAACTGGGGATATGAATAATGGTACAACGTATACATTATCAACTAATAACACTGTTGAACAGAATGCTCCTTTAGGTGAACGTGAAGCTAATGTTGTCGTGAAAGATGCATTAAACAATGAAAGAACATATAAGTTTAAGTACGTAATTGCGGATCTTGAAGTGAAAAATAGCCCTAAAACAGCTACATTAAACTCAGAGTTAGGAAATGCTAGTGAATTTATAGGAGCAGTTGGGGAAACTAATTCCACTCCTTCAGATACTTATCTTCCAGATGGTACGACATATAAGTGGACTAAGAATACTAGTGAAGTACCTAATACGACTCGTTTAACAAGTGCAGGACGAAATACAGATTATAAAGTTGTTACAACATTCCCTACAGGAGGACCGACTAAGAAGGAAATTGATGGTAAGAATGTAACCATTTATACACCGGAAAGGGTTGAAAAAAATGTTGTATTCAATGTAACCGAGGAGACGCCTCCGACGGTTAAATTAACTAATAAATCAGACGGAAATAGAGTAAGTATACTGTCTGCTAATGAATCAAGTTCTCCAGTTGTTACTGTATTCCGTGGTGCGAAGTTAGAATTACCATTGACTTTATTTGATAATGAAATAGCAGGACGTGTTAATGTTCAGTACATGAATGGATTGCCAAGTGGGGTGTCATTTGGTGGGACTGGTACGAATAATGATAGCTTAACGTTAACTGGTAAGACAGAACAAACACCTGCTGAACATATAATTAAAGGAACTGTAGCAACAGATGCCCAGTTAGGAACTACTATAGTTACGCTAAAAGTATCAGATGGTACAAATGGTATTTCATCTGGTAATCAGGCAGAAGTGAAGTTTCGTGTTAAGGTGGTTGATTTAGACTTTGAAACAGGACGTTCGGAGCAACCGAATGTTGATTCTATTACGGTACCTGTGACTAAAGGGGAAAATATTCCAGATCCAAATCACTTTTTAACAGTAAATGATGGTAATAATCGTCAAGATACGGGAAATTTCCCTCAAAATATGACTTTCCGTTATGTAGATGAGGCGACTGGTACCACAACACGTACCTTAAGATATACTGATCCTGGTCGCTATGTAGTGAAAGCCAGAGCTTACTTCCCTCAAAATTATGCAGGAGTAGAGGGTATTGGTACAGTGGTGTCTGGTCAAACTGGTGATAATACAGAGATAAATGGTCGTCGTTATATAGAAAAAACGATTACCTTTGAATTAAAGCCAACAGCGCCAGTCGTAACACCAAAAGACAATGGTGATGTAGTCATTACGAATTCAAACGAAACGAATGCGAATGATTTAAGTATAACCTATACAAATACAGCAACGTCCACAGGTGCACCAGTAACAGTGACAGCTCAGAAGACAAATGGTAGGTGGACACTAATCAATGCGCCGGCAGATGGAGTGATTATTGATGAAACTACAGGGACAGTAACGATTAAGGATCGTGCAGTGAAAGATAGCGCTACTGTTACAGCTAAAGTCACAGCTAAAGGTTTAGATAGTACAACTACATCTGAAAATGCAAAAATAGGGGATAAAATACCTCCAACATTTGAATTTGATTCAGTATATACAGCTGTAGAGAGTAACGGAGATCGTGTTGTATATGTAACACCTACAGAGGATATAACAGCGAATCCTATTCGATTAGGAACATTCAATGATGATTCTGGGAAATTAAGAACAGTTCTTCTATATGCTGATGCAATAGGTGCTCATTTGTCTTATGGATTAGAATATAATAGACAAGATCTTCAAAATAATTTAGAGATTACAGCACCAAAAGAGGTCTTCATTACCGGTAAAGTGGATGCTAGAAATGGTAGTGCGCTATGGACCAATGGACAGACTTTGATTACTCGCTTTGTTTCTACTATGGATGCTTCAGGCAATGAATTGAAACAAATTCAACCAAATAATGCCTCAAATCCAACGCGTGTGGTCTTTAAAATCTTAACTCAAGCTGTGAAATATACGCCGTCTGTATCTACAGTAACAATTGAACGTGATATTACACAGCCGAACACTAGCTTGACTACAGCCGAATTTAATAAGGTTAAAGATACTTTAACTTTTGCAACGGATAGAGGGACAGTTAACGTACGTAATAATACAACAAACTTAACATTTGAGATGACAAATGCAAATGTTCAGACCAAACCTGATGGAACTTGGTTTGTAACTGCACGTGTGACATACCCAGATGGTTCAAATGATATAGTAGAAGTTCCGTTAAATACTACTGATGCTAATAAATCAAAACCAGCTATAACAACAGCTTCTGTTAAAGCTGAAAAAGATGCATCTGTACAAGGGCGTATAGCAACTTCGCAAAATGATCGTGTATTAGGTAAGATTACGATACCAGCAGGTCAACCGACACCAACTTCAAAAGCAATTAAAAATAATGGAGCTATTACAGAAGATAATGGTAAGAAGGTTGTTACGGTAGAATTAACGTATTCTGATAACTCTAAAAAAGAAGTGAAAGTCCCTATCCTAGAAGTTAAACCAGTTGATATTACTTCAACATTTAATGAAGGTGACAACACTGTTACAATCAAACCAGAAACTCCTGTGTCAACTGGAGATAAACTTCATTTAAGTATTCGTGGTGTCGGAATGCAACTCACAAAAACTGATAACGGATATACTAACAGTCGTAATGATCGTACTATTAGTATTTCAGGTGACGGAAGTATCACAGTTACATTAGCAGGTTCAGAGAAGTTTCGTGCTGGAGACAGAGTTGTAGTTCGTCATGAAAGTAATCTAAACGGTCAAGTAGACTCATACGAAACGGAAGCATGGTCAGGATTAGCATCAATTGATCAGGTGCCAGTTGTTAATCCAAATTCTTTGACTTCTACAGAAATAGAGGCTGTAAAAGCAGCTGTCAAGAAAGCTAATCCGTCAGTTAATCTTGCTGAATTACAGGTTGCAACAAATGGTGATGTTACTTACCGTCATGCAGGAGCAGGTGTTAATACAGGAGATACAATCCCGATAGCAAGATTGAACGGGAATGTTCGTGAACAGAATCAGTCTGAGAAGTATAAACCCGAAGTCACAGCATTGATAAGGAATGTTAAAAATGCAGTTCATACAGCAGATGAGATAAAAGCAGCTGTGAAAGAAGTGCATATAAAAGCTAAGGATGTTGTTGGTGATGTACCGGATAATGGTGGTGTGGTAGTTGTTAAGGTGACATATACGGATGGAAGTTCCAAAGATGTGAATGTTCCAATAGTTGTAACACCTGAAAAAACGCCAGTTAAAAATACTACTGATTTAACAAGTACTGAAAAAGAATCAGTTAGAGCATCTGTTCAGAAATTAAATCCAACAGCTACAAACATAGTTGTAGAGGAGAATGGTAGGACATTGGTTACACTTCCAGATGTAGCCATGGTTACGGTAGAAGGAAATCAGACGGTTAAACTTGAATCACCGACTATCACAGCAACCTCTGGTGATAAGTTGAGAGATACTGATCGTACTATTTCAGGTACGGCTGTTAATGGTGCTACTAAGGTAACATTACATTTCCAAGATAATACAGAAGTAACTATCACTCCTACTAATGGAACTTGGTCTTATGATCTTCCAGAAGGTACCTACCTACACCAAACAGAACAAAATAATAAAGTTGGCTATTCGACAAATAAAGTCACTGTAACTCAAACAGCCTTTGGTCAAACAAGTGATGCTAGAGAATACAGTGTTGTAGAGAATCGTACATTTACAGGAAAATCTATCAAACAAATTGCAGGGAATGACGCGTTTAGTGAATTGAAAAATCATCCAGAGCGTCTCTTGAACTATCAAGAAAATGGACAAGCGGCAACACTTCCAAACTATTTGACTGCTACTTGGAAAGAAACACCTGATTTTACGACAGTAGGAACACGCACTGCAACATTGCTCATCTCTGAAAAGACAGAAACGAATAATCAAACACGCCCTCTAACGGAAGTAAGTGTACCAGTAACGGTTTATCCAACAGTTGTAGCTAAAAAAGATAAATTTACAACATTGCTAAATCAGGCGTTGCCTGAAGGAGAACAGCCTGAAAGGTATGTACAGTTTAAAAATCAGAGTAACGCTAATGTAAATAAACCAACAGATGGTGTAACGGTAGTATGGGATAATAAACCAAGTACAAATGTTACAACAAACGAAAGTGGGGAGAATACAAAAGGTAGCGTAAAAGTTACTTATCGTGTAACAAATGCTGATGGTACAGAAGAAAGTGTGGAGCAAACTATTGATATCAATTTGAAAGTTTATCATGCTGTTCCTCTAACGAAACATGTAACAACTACTTTTGGAACGGATTTTGGTGGAACAAGTAATAATGCTCAGACTTACTTTTTGTCTAATTCACCAAGGACATCTTCTGCTTGGAAATCAACATCAGGTAACGGTTATTCAGAATATGCAAGTTATAGTAGAACTTCTGAAAAACAAAAAGCAAATTACCTTGGTAAGTATAAAGATGGTATTCAAGTCTTTATGGCAGGAGATAACGGTCAAATAAATTGGTATCGTTCTGAAAAATTTGATGTAACATTTGAAGTTAAACCATTAACGCCGACAGTAGAAGGGGCAACAACCGGTGCAACAAGCTTGACAGTTAACAACGTGAATAGCGGAACGACTGTAGAACTTTATGATGCAACTGACACTACTAAAGCTCCTGTTAAGATTGGTGAAACAGTGGTAGATAAAGAGGGTAACTACGATACGAAAAATAATATTTCAGTTCCGTTAACTCAAGGTCTTGCCCCAGGTACAAAAATCATCGCCAAAGTTGTGTATATTTCTGGTAGTGATAGAACAGAATCTGATAGTAGTTCAGAAGTAGTTATAAAACATCCGAAACCAGCAGAATTGACGTCAAAGGCGAAAATGAATGGTGATTATGAGTTCAGTGTTCCAACAGATGCAGATAAGGTTACATTTAATATTCCTACAGAAAATGATGGAACGAAGACTGTCACTCTTACAAGTGAAAACAGCTGGGCGTCTACAGATACTGCTGTTAAGAAAGTAGGAGATAAACTTGTAGTTCCGAATGGAACATTAGGAACTACAAATCGTATGGTTCAAATTATAGCAACAAAGGGAACAGGAGAAGCAGAAAGCTCCGCACGTGACTATACTGTTACTGTTCCAAAACATGAGGTTGAAACGACTAAAATTAGCAAAGTAGTTGGCGGAAGCACCCCTACAAATGAAGAATTGCTGGATGCTGTAACAGTTGATAATAAAGCGTCAGCAACCTTAAAAGATGGTACAACTTATCCAACTGCTCTTGGAACTCATACTATCGAAGTGGTAGTGACTTATGCAGATAGTACTACAGAAATTGTCGAAGTTCCGTATGAAGTGAAATCTGCTGACAAGTCAGCATTAGAAG
>NZ_VMLI01000019.1:0-5958 GCF_013276625.1 Streptococcus sp. 9903
CTGAAACGCTTTCAGATGAGGGGATTTTGTGCGCTCTTTTTTTCGATTCATTTTGGCTACAAAAGCGATGAAATCAAGCATGATTAAAACCAGTGGAACTTACCCTGACACGGATTTCCACTGGTTTTTAGGATTTTTATCAGACTAACTTCCACTTCTACTAGCGGTGGAAGTTAGTTTGGGAATTTACCGATAATGGACCAGGAAATCAGCATGAAAATAAAAAGAGAAACAGATTATTTCAGCATTTCTAAGATTTATGCTATGCTTAAGGTAGAAAATGAAAGGGGTAACAAATGTATTTAGGAGATTTGATGGAAAAGGCTGAATCTGGCCAATTTTCAATCCTTTCCTTTCTATTACAAGGATCTCAGACGACTGTCAAGGCTGTAATGGAGGAAACAGGATTTTCAAAAGCAACTCTAACCAAATATGTCACCCTACTTAATGACAAGGCTTTGGATAGTGCCTTAGAGCTGAACATCTCCTTAGAAGATGAAAATCTGCGTCTGTCAATCGGTGCAGCTACCAAGGGGAGAGAGATTCGGAGCTTGTTTTTGGAGAATGCTGTTAAATACCAGATTTTGGTTTATCTTCTCTACCACCAACAGTTTTTAGCCCATCAGCTGGCTCAAGAATTGATGATTAGCGAGGCTACGCTTGGCCGCCACTTGGCTGGTTTAAATCAGATTTTGTCAGAATTTGATTTATCCATCCAAAATGGACGTTGGCGAGGTCCAGAGCATCAGATACGCTATTTCTATTTCTGTCTTTTCCGCAAGGTCTGGTCAAGTCAGGAGTGGGAAGGTCACATGCAGAAACCAGAGAGAAAACAGGAGATTGCTACACTAGAAGAAATTTGCGGTGCAAGTTTGTCTTCAGGGCAGAAATTGGACTTGGTTCTCTGGTCTCATATCAGTCAACAACGTCTCCGTGTCAATGCCTGTCAGTTTCAAGTCATAGAAGAAAAAATGCGAGGGTATTTTGACAATATTTTCTACCTTCGTTTGCATCGAAAGGCTCCGTCCTTTTTTGCTGGGCAACACATCCCTCTCGGAACTGAGGACGGGGAGATGATGATTTTCTTCTCTTTCCTCCTATCTCATCGTATTCTTCCTCTTCATACTATGGAGTATATCCTTGGTTTTGGAGGGCAGTTGGCAGATTTGCTGACGCAATTGATTCAAGAAATGAAGAAGGAGGAGTTGCTGGGCGGTTATACAGAGGACCATGTCACCTATGAACTCAGTCAGCTTTGTGCTCAAGTCTATCTATACAAGGGCTATATTTTACAGGATCGCTACAAGTACCAGTTAGAGAATCGTCATCCTTATTTGTTGATGGAACATGATTTTAGGGGAACGGCAGAGGAGATTTTTCATGCTCTACCGGCCTTTCATCAAGGGACGGATTTGGATAAGAAAATTCTCTGGGAATGGCTGCAGTTAATCGAATATATGGCTGAAAATGGTGGTCAGCATATGCGGATTGGTCTGGATTTGACATCTGGTTTTCTTGTCTTTTCAAGGATGGCAGCCATTTTGAAACGGTATTTGGAATACAATCGTTTTATTACCATTGAAGCCTATGACCGAACTCGGCATTATGATTTGCTGGTTACCAATAACCCGATTCATAAGAAGGAACAAACACCAGTTTATTATTTAAAAAATGACTTGGATATGGAAGATTTAGAGATGATTAGAAAGCAGCTCTATCAAACACCATATAAATAGACTACAATACCAGGTAAAACATATAAGATATATCTATTGTGCGATACTGATTACCTTCTATATGATAAAAGCCACTTGTTCCATGGATTTAGTGTGAATTTAGATAGATGAGATTGATTTGTATCACTGTGATAAAATATTAGGCACTTCTCGATAAAGTGTTACTGATTGAAAAATTGGCAATTATAGGCATCAAATTGACTCCTAATCCATAATTTTTTTAACATTTTGATAAAATTTCATCAATCTTTGTTCATTTTTTCCTCTCTTTTTCGAATAATAAATAGATAGTAGCGGTGAATCTAGTAAAGCTAGATTTAAAACTGTGGTATAATAAAAGGAGGAAAAGGATGATTCTAAGACATCCGGGCATTAGCCCAACTAATGACTTGGTTGCTAAGAAAATATTCAGCAACCCAGAGATCACTTGTCAATTTATTCGCGATATGCTGGACTTGCCAGCCAAAAATGTGACGATTTTGGAGGGAAGTAACATTCATGTCTTGCCTTCCCTGCCCTACTCGGCTCAAGATTTCTATACCAGTATAGACGTCTTGGCAGAGTTGGACAATGGCACGCAGGTTATTATCGAAATCCAAGTTCATCATCAGAATTTTTTCATCAATCGTTTATGGGCTTACCTGTGTAGTCAGGTCAATCAAAACCTAGAAAAAATTCGTCAACGTGAAGGTGATACTCACCAGAGCTATAAACACATCGCACCAGTATACGCAATCGCAATTGTAGATAGCAACTACTTCTCGGACGATTTGGCTTTTCACAGCTTTAGTATGCGAGAGGACACTACAGGTGAGGTTTTAACCATCACCAATAACGGTCAAGAAAACCATCTGGTTAAGATGGCGTTCTTGGAATTAAAAAAATATAGAGAAACCAGCAAAGACGAGGTTCGCAAACCGTGGTTGGAGTTTTTCGGGAATAAACCCTTTACCCAGCGCCCCGAGCGAGCCATCAGCCAAGCAGACCAACTGCTGGACTACAAGAGCTGGTCCGAGGAGGACAGGAAGATGTTTAGTGAACAACGCAGGCGAGAAGAACAGGCATTGTTGGCACAGGACTATGCCTTGGAAACAGCTAGGGAAGAAGGGAAAATTTTTACTTTTCTAGATTTAGTACGCCAACATGTTATAACTTCCGAATTTGCGAGTGAGCAATTGGGTATGTCAGTCGCTGAGTTTGAGGCGCTGTTGTAATTAATTAAAAAAATGACAGATTTTTCCTTCATACAAAAGGAGAAATCTGTTTTTTTACAATGGTTAGCCACAGTCTAGGAAATGAATTTTTCCTTTTATAATCCTCTAGCATACCATCCAGGGAGCAGGCGATATGCTCTTCCAAAACACGTCAACCACGCGATGGGCTTGCGCCTATCCTTAGTAAGAAAAGGTCAAGGGCAATACAAAGCTCCGCTCCCCTTATTCAAAAAATAGAATTTAATATTAAAAATGTAAGGAGAAAAAGAAATTTTCAAAACAATTTTCATAAAAACTTTGATAAAACAAATAAAATTCCGAACAAAAACGTAACAAAAATTTAATATGAAATGCTTGACAGGGATTTAGGGGGGGGGGTATAATTACGGTAGGAGTGTTCTACATTGTACACTACAAATATAAAAATAGAGGTGTCCAAATGGATAAGAAAAGAATGATATTGGCGAGCTTAGCAAGTGCGGCAGTCTTAGGAGCAGGTTTTACTACAGTTCAACCGTTAGTTGTAAAAGCTGACGAAAATGCTGCTAAACCAGCAACGCCAAAAGTGATTCAAGACGCTGAAGCTGATGCTAAGAAAGCTGAAGAAAAAGTTACTGAAGCTCAAGCAAAAGTAGATGCTAAAACAACAGAAGCAACTGCTGCTGCGACTAAAGTAGAAGCAGAGAAAAAAGAGGATGCTGATGCTAAAGCTGCAAAAGCAGAAGCTGATAAAGCGAAAAAAGACGCTGAAACAGAAAAAACTGCTGCAGATGCTGAATTAACTGCAGCTAAAGAAGAAGCAAAACAAGCTGACGCTAAAGCTAAAGAAGAAGAAGCAAAAGCTGAAGCAAAAGCTAAAGAAGATGCTGCTACTAAAAAAGCTATCTCTGACTCTCTAGATAAATTAGTAGCAGATGCTGAAAAAGCTATCAATGATAACAAAAAAATCACTGATAAAGAAAAAGCTATTAAAGAATTAAAAGAAAAAATTGGGAAAGAAGACCTATTAGCTGCAATCGAAGCAGGCGAAATCTCAATTGACAACGTGGCTGCTGAGTTAAACGATGATGCTGCAAAAGCAGAAGCGAACGAAGCTGCTGACAAAAAAATGCGTGATAAAGATCAAGCTGCTAAATCAACAGCTGCGGATGCTGGGGCTACTTCTGAAACTGGAACAGCCAAAAAAGACATGCCTGCAGATCTAAAAGCTACAATTGCTGAAGCTGAAAAAGCAGATGCTGCTCGTCCAGAATCAGAAAAACTTCAAGATAAAGCAGATCAATTAGACGATCAATTGAATCGTGTAGAAGCGCAATTTGACGAAGCTAAAAAAGTTGCTGAAGAAAAAGCTGCTGTTTTAGACAAAAAAGAAACAGCTCTTAAAGAAGCTAAAGAAGCTGCTGATATTGCAGAAAAATATAACCTTAAAGATGAGATTGTTAAACCATTAAAAAATGTTGTAACAGAAATCGAAAAAGATCGTAACGAAGCTAATTCTGAATTTGAACAAGCTGATTCAGCTGCTGCATATTATGCAGAACAAGGTAAAGAATTAGAAGCAGAATACAATAATACTGTTGCTGCTGTGAAAGCTGCTAAGGAAGAAGAAGCTAAGAATCCTAAACCAGCAGAAAAACCTGTTGAAAAACCAAAAGTAAAAACAGAAGCTGAAAAAGCTGCAGAAGCAAAAGCCGAAGCTGATAAAAAAGTAGCAGCTGCAGAAGCTAAAGTCGCAGAAGCTGATGCAAAGGTTAACGAAACAACTAAAGCTCTTGAGGAAGCTACAACTAAAGCTACTAAAGAAGAAGCGGATGTTCAACCTGCTGAAGATGCAAAAACTGCAGCAGACAAAGCTAAAGCTGAAGCAGAAGATGAATTAGCTAAAGCTAAAGAAGCAGCAGTAACAGCTAAAGCTAAAGTTGAAGAGCTTAAAAAAGATGAAGCAGATAGTTTGGCTGGTCTTAAATATGCTTTAGAAAAAATGGAAGCTGATGCTATCGAAAAAATCAACAAAGACGATAAAATCACTGACAAAGATGCAGCTATTGACAAAGCTAAAGCTGCAATCGGTAAAGAAGATCTATTAAAAGCTATCGAAAATGGTGAAATTTCAGCTTCTGAAGCTGCCAGAGATTTAGATGATCAAGCTGCAACTGCTGAAGCTAATAAAAACCAAGATCCTCAAGATAATAACATTGGAGCAACAACTCCAACTATCCAAGATGGAGCTAAAGTTTCTGAAGCAGATAAAAAAGCATTTGCTGAAGCAGACAAGAAAGCAGCTGCTCGCCCAGCATCAGAAAAAATTCAAGATAGAGTAGATCAATTACTAAAAGAAATCAACTACTTAACAGCAATCGCTGATAAAGATAAAGCTGCAGCTGAAGTTCTGTTAGAAAAATTCAATCACGCTAAAGAAGTATTACTAGAAGCTGGACAAGCTGAAAGAGCAGCAGAAGAAGCTAATTCTAATCCTGAAGTTCTTGAAGCATTGAAGAAAGTTGTTTATAATCTAGAACTGGATCGTGACACTGCGAAACAAGAACTAGCTAAAATTCTAGTGCCATTGGAAGCTTACACAGAACAAATCAACAAGCTAACTGACGAGTACAATCAAACTCTTAAAGATCTAGAAGCAGCTAAAGCAGCAGAGAAAGTAGATGCTTTAAAAGTAGAAATTAAAGATTTAGAAGCAGAGCTTGCTAAAGACAAAGACAATGAGGAAATTAGCGATAAATTAAATGCAATGCGTTCTGCGTTAGCAAGAGCTGAAAAAGATCTTAAAGAAAATCCGAATGCATTAGTATATGCAGTTTTACTTCCAAAAGTAGATGCTCTGCCAACTGCATCACAAGCGTTAAAAGCAGAAATTAATAAGCTTAGAGAAGAAAAAGAAAAAACAACTGATGATAGCCAAAAAGCTGAATTAGAGAAAAAAATTGCAGAAAAAGAAGCTCTTTTAGCAGAAGTTGAAAAAGCTGAAGAAACACCAGCTCAACCAGCTGAAC